>NZ_JAOCLL010000006.1:0-208556 GCF_029845285.1 Acinetobacter sp. GD03645
AAGGATACCTGAAATGGGTATCCTTTAGTCTAGTGCTTTAAATTAAGGGGCAGTCTGTTCAACATCTGAGTCTGAAACAGGCGGCGCTGGTTGCATTGGAGGAACATCTACAGGCATAGGGGCACTGACAGGACGTGGCTCAGACTGGGTTTGCGACATGCGGCTCTGGGTTTCAGGCGTTGTACCCGCTGGTGGAGCAGGTGGCTGGAAAGCTAGTTTGCCAGCATCATCATTTTCACAAACACCGTTGAAAACAACACCCTTATAGGCAAATGAAACGGCATCGCCCTGTTTTTTACCTTTACATACCTGTTGATACTTCTGTGTTTGCGGGTCTTGAGTGGTTTTGGCATTTGCCTGGACTGCAAGGGTAAAACACAGACCACAAATCAGTGATGAAAGTACAAGTTTCGTGTTCATATCATTGTCCTAAGTATTTGTTATGCATGTTTTAGAATAAGAAATTCATCAAATAAAACAGTGGTGATCAAGTTAATAATTATGGGGCGATGTGTTAAAAGTGCGATGAAAATGCAACATAACGTTTCTTTTTGTGTATTCAACAGCGATATCAAATTCTTGCGAGCGGCAAGAATATCGACAGTTTTTGTCAACTTAATAGAAAAGTCCTGTATAATACTCTGTCATTTTTTGAATACACATTTACCACTATGCACTATCCTAAAGTTTACGACGTTATCGTGATTGGTGGCGGTCACGCTGGTACGGAAGCGGCGCTGGCTGCGGCGCGTATGGGACGACAAACCTTATTGTTGACGCATAATATTGAAACTTTGGGGCAGATGAGCTGTAACCCAGCGATTGGTGGTATTGGTAAATCACATCTTGTTCGTGAGATTGATGCGCTTGGTGGTGCAATGGCGCTTGCGGCGGATAAAGGTGGTATTCAGTTCCGTATTCTGAATTCGCGCAAGGGTGCGGCTGTACGTGCAACACGTGCACAGGCTGACCGTGTCCGTTATAAGGCTGCAATTCGTCATACGCTGGAAAATCAGGCAAACCTTGATATTTTCCAGCAAGCGGCGGATGACCTGATTGTTGAGGGAGATACCGTAAAAGGTGTCGTGACACAGATGGGTATTCGTTTTGACACCAAAACGGTGGTGCTTACAACAGGAACATTCCTTGGTGGCGTAATCCATATTGGTTTGCAAAACTCAAGTGGTGGCCGTGCGGGCGATCCTCCATCCATTGCCTTGGCACATCGCCTACGCGAACTTAAACTTCCAGTGGGTCGCCTAAAAACAGGGACACCACCCCGTATTGATGCTCGTAGCGTTGATTTCTCGGTCATGACACCTCAACCAGGTGATTTTCCATCGCCAGTGATGTCATTTATGGGTGATGTGTCGATGCACCCTGAACAGGTGAATTGCTATATCACGCATACCAGTGAAAAAACCCATGACATTATTCGTGGTGGTCTGGACCGTTCACCGATGTATACAGGTGTGATTGAGGGTGTTGGCCCACGTTATTGCCCATCAATTGAAGATAAGATTCATCGTTTTGCTGATAAAGATTCGCATCAGGTGTTTCTGGAGCCTGAAGGTCTGGATACCCATGAGCTTTATCCAAATGGTATTTCGACTTCATTGCCGTTTGATGTTCAGTTCAACTTGGTTCGTTCAATTCGTGGTATGGAAAATGCGCACATTTTGCGTCCTGGCTATGCGATTGAATATGACTACTTCAATCCACAGGCATTGAAGTTCACGCTTGAAACCAAAGCCATTCAAAACCTGTATTTTGCGGGTCAGATTAATGGTACAACAGGATATGAAGAAGCGGGTGCGCAAGGTTTGCTTGCTGGTCTGAACGCTGCGCGCCGTGCATGGGAACAGGAAGAATGGACACCAAAACGTGACCAAGCCTATATGGGTGTGTTGGTGGATGACCTGATTACGTTGGGAACCAAAGAACCGTACCGTATGTTTACCTCTCGTGCTGAATATCGTTTGATGTTGCGTGAGGATAATGCCGATCAGCGTTTAACCCCAATTGGTCGTGAGCTTGGCTTGGTGGATGATGAGCGTTGGGCTGCCTATAGCGAGAAAATGGAAGCGGTTGAGCGTGAAACTTCCCGTTTGCAGCATCTATGGGCTGCACCAAACAATCCAATGGGTAAAAAGTTTGTTGAAATGACAGGGGCTGACCTGAGCAAGGAATGTAGTGCGATTGATTTGCTGAAACGTCCAAATATCAATTTCAGTCAAATTGCTGAATTGACGGGTTCGGAAGTGTCTGAGCAGGTGGGTGAGCAAATCGAGATTGCAGTGAAGTATGAGGGTTACATTAACCGTCAGCATGATGATGTTGCACAAATGAAGCGTCTTGAGGAAACCAGGATTCCTGATGATTTTGAATATGATGGTGTTTCAGGTCTGTCCCGTGAAATCACACAGAAGTTGAAAACTGTACGTCCAGAGACATTGGCACAGGCCAGCCGTATTCCTGGGGTAACACCAGCCGCGGTTCAGTTGGTGATGATTACAATCCGTAAAAACAATATGGCGAAGAAGTCAGCGTAATTTTTGACGATATAAGTTTGATATTGAAAACATCCTTTGATGAAAAGGGTGTTTTTTATTGATTAAAGGTCCCACAAATTTGTGGGAATTTTTTTCTAATAATAAGAGGATATTGGGTAAAGCTGTGTAATACAGCCACTTAGTATTGAGAATAATAGAGAATTGAGGAAATTGATGGAACACCATTGCTCTAAATAAGTTGCTTAGTTTTATAAAAAATGGATTGCTACTGGGCGCTGTATAAGAGTGGATTATCAATAAATAAAAATGTTACAAAAGATTAAATATTTAGAATATTATTTTACTTTTCAGTTATTTATTGCCTATTTATGTCGTTATTTTAAATGTAATTTATAATATTGTAATGAAATTATATTAAAAAATGATGTCTAATCTACATTTTAATAAAGAAAATACTTATTATTTCTCAACTATCTTATTTAGGTATTTAATAAATTCTTTTATATCCTATATGGATAAATCACATAATAAAATTATGGATTTATTTTTTATAACTGCTAGATTAAACAGGCAATTTAAAATAACAAGGAAATGTTAAAAATGTATATTAAGACTCTTGCTGGTTTATGTTTATTGGGACTTAGTCAACTAAGCCTTGCACAATCTCCAGATGATATTATAGGTCGTTGGCAAGCTATCGATGAAAAAACTGGAGAGCCAACTACACAAATTGACATCAAAAGAGAAGCAAATGGGATGTATTCAGGAACAATTAAAGTTCCTACTCCGCGTGTTGGTTATGAACAGCCAACACATTGCGTCAATTGTCCATCCCCTTATACAAATCAGCCAATTGTAGGCTTAAAATTAATGACCAATTTAAAATATGATAAGGAATTAAAATATAAAGATGGTAGTATTATTGATCCCTTTATTGGTAAGGTTTATCGTTTATCGGCAAGACTTAAACCGAATGGACAACGCTTAACTTTACGTGGGTATATTGGGGTTTCAGCTTTAGGGCGTAGTCAAACTTGGGTTCGCGTCAATCAAACAACAGACAAAACCAGTTTGGACAATTAAAATCATACAGAAATATAATTTGATTTCAAATTGATAACAAACCTCACTGAAATAAATTTCAGTGAGGTTTGTATTTTCATGGTAATTGTAGATTTTAAGTCATGTTTTATGGGATGACTTAACTGTGTGAGAGTTACATATTTTTATTAAGATGTGCACTTTGTAAAAAGAAATTGAGCCCAAGTGAGCTCGATTTTGAAGAAATTTATTACTGAATAGACCTTATTTATAACGCCACCTCAATTCCCTGACGTAGATTCAACTGATCAAGCTGGGTGTTTGCATCAATCTTCGCATAGGCTTTGGGTAATAAACGGCGTGCTGCATTATTGACTCTTTTTTCTAACCATTTTGGCATTTTTATTGCCAAAGGATTGGTTTCTGTCACGGATACATCGGTCATTACCCGTGTTCCCATAATGTAGTCAAACCAGGGTTTCGTTACACACCAATTAGCATTCTGGTTGCTGGTCATGTGATGGTCATAATGCCAGGGGATACGTTTCTTTGCGTATTCGGGATCCAGGTGTGACTTTGCATGAACTTTCCAATAGTTCCAGATGCCGTAATACAAACCCGCAGTAAAGAAAGGCGCAACTGGAAGAAAAATGGTGGCTGCTGCCGTTAAGCCAATCAAAGCCGTTTTCTCATTATAAATTTCAGCGTTTTTAAACATGGATTCAGCATAACCCTCATCATGAAAGCCATTTAAACGGGCACGTTTATGATGGGCGATATGGGTAAAGAATGGGCTGTTTCTATTCTTGCTTGGAAATTCATGTAGCCAAACCTTGTGGAAATACCACTCCATGCCATTTGCAACAAAAATACCTGCTGGAAAACCGATCATGCTAGATTACCTCTTAAAACATGAATCAGAGTCTAAAAACAATAGGCTGAAATTGTTTGACTGAATTGCAGGTTTTTTCCTGCCTATAAAATCAAGTCAAGCCTGTTTTCTTTGTCGATAGGCGCTTGGTGTTTCTCCAGTCCAGCGTTTGAATGCCCTGGAAAATGCGGAAGGTTCTGAAAAGCCTGTTAAATAGACAATCTGGTCAATCGATTCCTGTGTATGTGAAAGCAAGCGTCGGGCAAGGCGTTCCCGATAATGTGCAATCACTTTTTCATAGGTTGTGTTCAGTAGTTGTAAATCGGCCCTTAAACTGCGTGCGCTACGGTTTAAACGTTTAGCCACAATATTCTGGTCGAACTCACCTGACTCAAGTATTCCACTGGCCAGAATCTTTTCAATATCATGGATGAGCTGGTGTTTATTAAGCAGCTCAAGTTGTGTTTCGGCAAGCGATTCATGGATTTTGAGCAATTCAGGCTCATGGGCAGGAGATGAGTAAGATAGCAGTGTTGAATGGAAACAAATACAACCATCCGTTTGTCCAAGCCTGACATCACATTCCCATATCTTTTTATATTCTTCCAGCTCTGCACCATGCTGATACGGCAGCCAGATTTCTGTGGGAGCAAAATTGTTTTCACTGATATATTTAAAAAAATTCAGCAAGATGCCAATCGCACATTCCAGATAATGCCGAACAGGATGATTTAGTCCAGAAATTGAAACAGTGTTTCCATCAAGTTTCAGTTTAAAAGACATGGCGTTGGTGAGTAGGGCCTGATAGCGCATTGTCCTTTGCAGGCCCTCACCAAAGGTTGGGCTACTGAGAAATAGATATTCAATCACCTGACCACGAAACGGAGGGACATTTGCACCGACATGCAGGCCAATATCCTGATCCTGACTGATTTCTTCAGCAGCTCGCCAAAAACGTTGCTGGGTTGAATTATCACGGCGAACAAATTTGTCTGGTGGCTGGTCGGGTAAGTGCACACTGGCAAAGATTGCGGCAGCATCAAGATTCATTTTTTGCATGGTCTGGTAAACCATCCATAAAAAGACGCCTGCATCACTGGTGTTTTCTGAGCTCATAAAACGGGATAAATATAGGTTTTAAAACAATATACTATGTTATTTTTATGATAGGAACTGATTGTAATTGGAATAAAAGAAGCAAAGGCACTTACAAAAAATGTAAATGTAAGTGCCTGAATGGCTTACTCCGTCACTTCAACGGTAACGCTATAGGTGTAGCTTTGAGCAACAGGTGGCTTGGTATTGTCATTGCCAGCTTCTGGATAAGCTGTTGTGATTAAATAGATACCTGCTTCATTGAATTTAACTTCAACTTCACCTTTGGCATTGGTTTTTACATGAGGCTGTTCACGTTTGGCATTTGGCTGGTAGCTATCCGCACCTTTAAATACATCAACTTCAAGATTTGGAACGGGTTTGCCATCGAGCAAAACCTGCGCTTTCAATGATTCGCCAGCATAAAGCTCATTTGGATGGGTTAGGAACTTGAACTCAAAACCTTTATTGGTCACTGCTGGAACAGGGCTTGGCTTGCCTTTGGTGACAAAACTTTCAGCAATATAGGTATTGATGGTTTGAGCAGTTTTAGCATTGGCTGGAATCTGGTCTTCAGCAATGAAGCGTGGTGGCTGATTTGCTGCTGGTTGTTGTGCTTGAGCATTTTCAGGTTTTTTCTGTTCACCATTACCGCGTTCACCACCCATAGGGCCTGCATTCGCAGGGCGGGGAGCGCGAACACGTAACCAGCGGCCATCAATCAGGGCATATTTTCCTGGCATGCCTACAGCATCCTGAGTACGAATACGGTAAGTCCCTTCATTCGCCAGATTAAACTCACCAACATTGAATTTTTTTAGTTCTGCTGCTGGCTTGATGGTTGCAGTTTTGCCATCAGGGGCTGTGATTTGATAGGTCGTTTTAAAGTTACGGCTCGCCACGAAAAATTTTTCTACGGTAATGCCGCTTTGGAAACTTACATGATCAGATTTGCTGTCAAATACTTCAGGTAATACAAAAGGGCTGGCGGTATGGGCAAAACCCAGAGTTGGCAGGGCAGAAAGCAAGGCGAGGCTAAGCAAATGGCGCATATAAAGATTTCCTAAATAATTAAACAAAATGCAAAAGAATTGCTACAATTTACTTGATAACGAGTATCAGTTGCAATATTATTTCGATAAATTTTAGTCATGATCTCGCTTGCTCAGACATGCTGATTAAAAATATGCTAGTTTGCTAGTCACGATTTAAAACTATTTAGAAATGATTGATTTTATTTGAAAATAATTCATCTTTCTTTAGATGGCTTTAGAGCGCAGATCCTTAGCAATTCAGATAAAGTTAAGTTATTTGCCTTAAAATTTCTTCTATGGTTTTGGTTTAGGCAAATTTTAAAGAATGGAACTTTGTGTATGTCATCAGCTCAACAACTTTTTCGCCCAGTTCAGATCATTTTTCGTTTATCGCCGTTGATGGCAGCTTTGGCTGTATTTATCTCGCCAATCACGACAGTTCAAGCAGATGAGACAACCTCAACTATAAATAAGCTGGAAGTACCTGTTCAGTTACCAAGCTACCGTTTTCATCAGGACCATGTTTTAGGAACCTCTTTAGATGTTGTGGTGACCACAGCAAACCAGAAAGATGCAGAAAAGGCCTTAGAGGCAATCCAGACCGAAATTGCCCGACTTGACCAGATTTTATCGGTTTGGCGTGATGACAGTGAAATTAGCCAACTGAACCGTGAACAAAAAATTTCGGCTTCATCAGAGCTGTATGATGTGATTGCAGCCTGTGAGCAATGGCGCAGTGCAACCTGTGGTGGCTTTGACGCGCGTTTAGGTCAACTGATCAGCCTGTGGGAAAACAGCAATCATGTGCAAACGCTGGATGACCAGACTCAGGAAGCACTACTACAACAGCTAAAAACACAAAGTATTGAGTTAAATCCACAGACCAAACAAATTACGCTGGCTCCAGCCATTAAGGTTGCTCCAGATGCCTATGCAAAAGGCTATGTGATTGACCGTGCCTTGGTTGCGGCACAGCAGGCTGTTCCGCATTTGCAGGGTATCCTGATTGATATTGGTGGTGATATGCGTGTTTGGGGACAGTCTCCACAACAGGCAGGCTGGAAAATTGGTATCCAGAATCCAAATGAACGTTTTGATAATGCGGTACCAGCACAAATCCTCAATGTTAAGGATCAGGCTGTGGCGTTCAGTGGTCAGGGTTATCGTGATCTTGCGGGACAATCTCATCTACTTAACCCACATACAGGTAAGCCTGTGCAAACGGTGGAACAGTGTGTGGTTGTGGGGCAATGCGCTGCTGATGCCGATGCTTTGGCAACCGCTTTAACTGCAATGCCTGCACATGAGGGGATTCAGTTGATTGAACAACTGGTGGGATATGAGGCGCAGTTGGTCAGCACTGATGGTACACAGTATCAAAGTTCGGGCTGGTCAACACTGTTAGATGCCAATCAGCCAGCCATCATGCGCCATGTTGCAGCAGGTGGAGCGGCAACCGCATGGCCAAAAGGCTATCAGGCACAGATCGAAGTCAATATTCCAAAAATTGCGGTAGACAACTATCGTGCGCCGTATGTATCAGTATGGGTGACAGATGCCAATAAGAAACTGGTCCGTACCATTGCGGTTTGGGGTAAGGATGAAAAATGGATCAACTCCAACTATGTTTGGTGGCGCCGTTATGGCCGTCAAATGCCAAATCTGGATGCGGTGGCGAAGCCATCACGTCAACCTGGTCAATATAAATTGGCCTGGGATGGCAAGGATGAAGAGGGCAAGGCTGTGAATGCAGGTAAATACCTGATTCATATCGAGACCTCACGTGAGCATGGTGACCACTCTTATCAAACCATTGAGTTGGATGTTGCACCAAAAGCCGCCACCCAAACGCTTCCTGCACAGGCAGAAATTGGTATTGTTAAATTGAACTTCCAACGTGGTGCTTAATTTAATTTCTTCCTGAATCCATGAGAGGCTTGTCTCTTGTATCAACGCCGTGATTTTTACCGCCATGCACGTTATGTGCATGGCTGGCTTTCTGCCTTTGCCTTTATTGTCCTGCTTTTCTTTGCCGCCACAGGGTTGTTACTGAATCATCCTGAGTGGTTTAGTGCCTCCAATCAGGAACAGACAGTCAAGCTTAGCTTGCCTGAAAGTTTTGTTGAGACAGTTCAACAGCAGGAAAACCCAAGTCAAAGTATCCTTGACTATGTACGTGAAAAACATTCGCTGGTTGGTCGCTATAAGAGTAGTGAGGTACTGGATGGCGAGGTGATGATTCGTCTGGAAAGTCCAGCAGGCTCAACCGATGTATGGGCGTTGCTCGATACAGGTGAGGTTGAGATCACCCAAAAACCTGCAACCACAGTATCCCTACTCAATGACCTGCACCGTGGCAAAAATGTGGGTACAGCCTGGAGTTGGCTGATTGATGTCAGTGCCATCATCATTATCCTGTTGTCGTTGGCAGGTTATATCCTTTTCCTGACCATCAAAACGCGTTTGGTCACACATTTGCTGTTAACCGCATGCAGTTTATTCGCAATCATTCTGCTCATTTGGTCTGCCATCTAAGGTGAAACAATGACTCAAGCTGTCATGACAATTATTGTGATACTCGCAATATTATTGAGTCTACATATTTTTATCATTGTATGGCTGCTATGGCAGCAACGTAATGGCAACAAGTCACGGGTTCAAAACGATCATGCCTATTTGGTGGTCTATGCCAGCCAGTCAGGTCATGCTGAATCCTGGGCAAAACATACCACTGAGCAATTACAGCTTATTCATCAGCACGTCACGCTCAAGAACATTCAAAAATTGACAGCCACTGACTTGATCCAGTATCAACGGATTTTGTGGGTGGTCAGTACCTATGGCGAGGGTGATGCACCTGATGATGCCCAGCATTTTGTGCATAAAATATTGTCACAGCCTGTAGATTTATCACATTTGTCTTTCGCAATCCTTGCGTTAGGTGATAAACGCTATACAAACTTCTGCCAGTTTGGGCAAAGCATTGAACAATGGCTTTTACAGCAAAAAGCCCAACCTTTATTTTCCACAGTTCTGGTGGATCAGCTCAATAGCCGTGATCTGGAACAATGGCTAACAGGGTTGGAACAGTTGACCGCAACCAAGCTGACAGCACTGGACAATAAACGGGAAAATATTGAACTCAAGTTTGCCCATCGTCAGTGTTTAAATGTGGGCAGTGCTGGCGAACCAATTTATAAGATTCAGTTGGTTGCTGAGCAGGAACTGGTTTGGTCATCAGGCGATATTCTGGAAATTCAGTGTGAAAACAACATTACTGAGATTCAACAGTTTCTAGTTGCGCATAAGCAGGATGATTTTAATGATATAGATGTATTAAAAACTCTGAATTTAAGACGATTGCCAAATCGTGAGCATCATTCATTTGCCACATGGCTGGAACATTTTGATCGATTACCCAAGCGTGAGTATTCAATTGCCAGCTTGCCTGAAAATGGCTTGATTGAGCTGGTGGTGAGACAGCAACAGACGGAAACAGGTCTAGGACTGGGTTCTGGCTGGTTGACGGCAGGTTTGCAGCACAACCAGCCTATTCAGGCTTATATACGCAATAACCCAAGCTTTCATCTACAGCATTGTCCACAGCCTTTAATTTTAATTGGTAATGGGACGGGGATTGCAGGTCTGGTTGCGCATTTAAAGCAACGGGAACAGTGGGGCTATGGGCAAAACTGGCTGATTTTTGGGGAAAGACAGCAGCAGTTTGACCATTTATATCATGCGGAAATTCAGTATTGGCAACAGCATGGCTTTTTACAGCATGTTGACTATGCATTCTCACGTGATCAAGCTGAAAAAATCTATGTGCAGGATATTCTAAAACAGCAGTCTACACGTTTAAAACAATGGATCGAACAAGGTGCGGCAGTTTATGTTTGTGGTAGCTTGAATGGTATGGCTGGTGGCGTAGATCAGGTTCTAAAAGAAATTTTAGGTGATGAGCTGGTTGAACAGTTGAAGCATGAGCAGCGTTATCAACGGGATGTTTATTAAAAAATTGACCAAGAAAGAAGCGAGTGGGGTTGAGCTTAATGGTCTTTTATTTAGGTGTTTGAATTATAGAATTCTTTTAACTAAGTTAAAAACTATATATAGATCAATCAATATGGCACAGCCTCATAAGTTTAAAGTTAGCCAAGGCTTTTTGTGTATAGGCGATTTCCTACTTTGTTTTCGGACAAAGTAGGCAAAACCATTTGTTGGACTGACGGTACGTCCTTGCTACCGCAGTCCAACAGGCGGCATCCATGCCACCTACCACGATAGCCACTGTTGATTTTAATTAAATGTCTAAAATTAGAGATTAGTATTAAAATTTCTTTTCAAGCGTAAACTGGAAACTCGGAATAGCTTCGTTATTACGGGCCTGATAAAGGCTGCCATCAGACTGGTTGGTTAAACGCTCTTTATAGTCAGTGCTTAAAATGTTGTTCAGGTTTAGGCTGGCTGACCAGTTTTTGGGAAAGCGTTTGGTCGCTGCAATGTCAACATTGAAACGTTGATTGGTGGTACGGTTATAAGGTTGACCATCCAGGGCACGGGTAAATTCAGGTGTGTAATTGACATTGATGCTGGTGGAGAGCTGCCAAGGCTTGTAGCTGTATGAAATGCCTGAACTCGTGGTATAAGGTGCAACATCACTGACCAGACGGTCATTGTGCTGGGCATCTTCAATGGTTGCACGTACGGTTGAGACTTGTCCATTGAGCATAAAGGCATGTCCAGCTTCAGTCTGTTTCAGTGCATAGCGGCCAGAGAATTCCACACCATAGGTGGTGGCTTCATTCTGGTTTTGTGGGCGTTCAACATAACGGCTACCCTCAAGCGCAATCACTCGTTCAATATAGTCCTTGATTTCACGGTGATAGGCGGTTAAGTTCACGCCACCACTGGCAGAATCAAATGCCAAGGTTGACTCAAATGCCTTGATCTTTTCTGGTTTTAGGTTTGGATTACCCCCACGGTCAGGATTGTTGAGCGAACCCGCATCACTGTCCGTGGAAACTGTTACGTTTGGAATCAGTCGATCAGTGTTTGGACTGCGGAACGCCTGACTTAAATTGGTTTGAATCGACCATTGGTTGGTGAGGTCAAAACGGTAGGCAAGCACAGGGCTTAAATGATGGTCCTGATAATCCACCAGACCTGAACGGTCCAGCCATTCCTGACGCGCACCCAACGTGACAGTTTGGCGGTCAGTAAAGCGCCAGCTTCCCTCACTGTAGAGGGCATAGCGTTGTTCATCCAGACTTTGGCTGACATTGCTGTCCAACTGGCTGTTGTTGGCACTGACTCCAAACTTAATCTGGCGGGTTTGATCAAACTTACGCACGCCATCATAGGCCAAACCATATTCATCCACGGTTTCATCAGTATAAATAGTGTTGAGTGGGGAGCGGGTCAATTGCGTTTCAGTCTGATGTTCAACTGTTAAGCGAACCTTGTCACTGAGGTCTTTATCCTTACGTTCATAACGTGTATTCAGGCGAATACTGTCATTTTTATCATCCTGAATCTGGTCGCCACGTACCCCTGTGCTTTTATTATTGCGATAAAACAGTTCAGCGATGAGTTTTTGCTGGTCATCCAGTTCATATTGCAGACGAGGGGAGAACATTTGGCTGGTACGGTTGGTGGTGCGTAGCTGTTCACGTGTGCCTGTGGCTGTTTCCGTCTTGGTAATGGAGGTGGTGTCATTCCACATCTGGTTGGCAGACAAGCTGTAGACCCACTGATTGTCACGACCATCGGCCTGAACGCTGACCTGTTTGCGTTCGGCTTCCTGCTTGCCACTATCGCGTAAACCATAGCCGAGCTTTACTGAACCATTTAAACGGGTATCCAGCGGTTCCTTTAAAATAATGTTGATGACTGCGGAAGATGCGACAGATGCCTGAGCGACACTTGGCTGCTTGACCACCTCAATCCGTTCGATCATGTCTGGGGTAATGGTATCAACAATCGACATGCCACTACGTGGGCCACCTTGCACAGGTTCACCATTGATCAGGAATGTCGGTGCGCCACCACCACGGAAACGCATGCCAGAAGCACCATTTCCGCCACGTGGGCCTGGGCCACCTGGTAACTGGAAACCAGCGGCACGACGCAAGGCATCCATAACCGTCTGGTCGCCATACTGGAGCATTTCATCACGGGTGATGATGGTTTTAGGCACTGCACTGATATCATCATCTTTTGGTTTTTGTGGTTCCGCCGATGCCTTGAATGACAGTGTAGGGAGTACCTGTGCTGTCTGTTCAGCAGGAGATGAGGCTGGCGCTGTGGTGGATTCAACATCATTTGCTAAAACTGAAAAACTTAGGCTGAGTAAAGCCGAGCTGAGTACGGTCAGCTTTCCATAGCAGAATGGATGCTTCATTGAAATTACCCCAAAACATTGATGATCAAATTATTTTGAATATAGACTAATGTAAAATTGTGTAGAAAAATCGAATATTAAGCAGGGAAAGACCTGAATTTTTACATTTAAATTATTTTCATTCATTTGATCAGAAAATCAGAATAAATATGTAAAAAAAGATGCAAATGAGAATGATTTTTATTAAAATTTGTATTGATTTGTTGTTTTTAAGCTTTGTTAAATTTTTGTCTGAGTTATTTTGGGAAATTCCATGAAACCTTTAAACCTTGGTGCAAGCCACACACCTATTTTTAAGTTTAGCTTGCTCAGTATGATGCTGCTTCAGGCCCAGTATGCTGTTGCGAATGACGAAAATAATAGTCAAACCGCTGTTATGCCAACCATCAAAATTGAAGCCATGAGTGAGCTTGACCCAGTTAAAAGCTATATTGACTATGATCAGGCCAGTGTCACACGGAATGGTTTAAAGAAAAAGGACATTCCACAGACCATTGACACGATTGATGTTCAAAAATATAAAATCTATGGTTCAAATGATTTAAGTGTAATGTTGCAGGGTACACCAGGTGTATCCACCAACTATGACATGCGTGGGGATGGAATTAGCCTACGTGGTTTTAATGCCGATACGGGTGATGTCTATCGTGATGGTATTCGTGAAAGTGGGCAGGTACGCCGTAGCACGGCCAATGTTGAACGCATTGAGATATTGAAAGGGCCAGCTTCTGTGCTGTATGGACGTAGCGCGGGTGGTGGCGTGATCAATATGGTGAGCAAGTTTGCCAATTTTGATTCAAAAAGCTCAGTAGGTGTGTATGGTGGTTCTTATAATAATTATGGAACAACCGTTGATTTTAATCAGGTGTTAAATGACAACCTTGCTGTACGTTTAACAGGTGAATATGGTCAGTCGGATAGTTTCCGTTCAAGTATTGAAAATGAAATTGAAATGCTTTCGCCAAGTTTTACCTATAAGAATGATGATGGCCTAAGCTGGACCATGCAATATACCTACGACAAGCTGCATCGTGTTCCCGACCGTGGCCCGTCATTTACTGCACTTCCAAAGGGTACCTCAATTAAAACTGGATTTGCCCAGGACGGTGACTTTGTCAATGATGTACTACAGGTGGTTCGTTCTGACCTCAACTATCAATTTTTACCCAACTGGAATTTCCATTGGGCGGTGAGCCACCGTCAGGCTGAGCAGAATTTTGACCATTTTTACTTGGGTGGCCTTTGCTTAACAGATGACACCAAAATTTCAAATGCAGGTAGTTGTAATGGCCATGTTGGTGAAATTTCGCAGGTGTATTACTGGCAAGAAACCAGCAATAAAACCACAAGCAATACCTTTGATATTAAGGGCGAGTTTGATACAGGCCGTTTAAAGCATAACGTGGTTGTTGGGGCGGACTGGACCTATGAGCAGCGGGAACCCTTGCTTGCCAATAAAAATCAGAATGGTTCAGCAATTTATGGTTATGTAAATCCACTTACAGGGCAGCGTACAAGTTCTCGTGGAACAGGTGACTTGAGTATAAATACCCACAACTACAATCAGGGTACAAATTATGGTTTGTTTGTACAAGACCTGATTGGCTTAAGTGATCAGCTAAAGCTGATGTTGGGCATGCGTTATGATCATTATGATTTTTCCACAACCAACAAGTTGCCGAATGTTGATCCATTAAAACGTAAAAGAACCGTTAATGACGAATCTTTTAGTCCGAATGTGGGTATTGTTTGGCAACCGACAGATCAGCATAGTTTCTATGCCTCTTATAGTAAAAGTTTTGCACCATTTGGCGGGCAGGTAGGTGTTAGTGTTGTATCCGCTAGCGCTGACCTCAAGGTATTTGATGCAGAGCCACAATATAATGAGCAGTATGAAGTGGGTGTAAAAAGTGACTGGTTGGATGACCGTCTAAATACGCAGCTTTCAGTATATGACATTCGTAAAAACAATATTCGCTATCTGCCAAATCCAGAAAAGACCGATGAATGGGCTGTCGCTGGACAGCATCAGTCTAAAGGGGTGGAAGTCAGCTTTATTGGACGTGTGCTAGATAATCTGTTTATTCGTGGTGGTTATGGCTATACCGACGCAACGGTAAGAAAAGATGTGAAGACACCTGCCAATGTGGGTCATGAATTAGCCTACAACTCAAAAAATACAGGCAACTTATTCATTCGTTATTTACCGATTGAAAAGCTCTATGGTGAAGTGGGTGTGACCTATGTTGGTGCCTACTATACCAATCTGAACAACCTAACGCAGGTGGATGGCTTTAACCGTGTAGATGCTGCGATCGGTTATAAAGATGAGCGTTGGGGCGCGACAGTTGCTGTAAACAACCTGGGCAATAAGGAATATTGGCGTTCTGAGTCCATGCCTGGGACACCACGTAGTTTCCTGGTTCGAATAAATTATCAATTCTAAAAAAACGGTAAGTTTTGCCAATGAAAGTTCAGCATCTTTGCCTGTGCAAAGATGCTTTTTTTATCAATTAAAGCCCTGATAAAGTGTTTAAAAATAAACCTTTTGGTAAATTTTTAAAAATATTTGATATCTATCTTATTGAATAATATAAAAAGTCATTGATTTAAAAAATGGAATATTCTAGTATCTAAATGGGTGAAAAATGTACAAAATTAATATTTAAATGATCATATAATTGTGACTTGTTTTTAGTTTGTGATTATTAAATGTTAAGCAGTTCTCATTTTTGTTCCTTTTTGTTAGTATTAAAGAAAACCATACAATAGAGATAATAATAATGAAGATATTGCTTGCACTGGTTATGGTCTGTTCAGTCCTTGTTTTAGGGTATGCCGCCTATATGGATTCCCAAAACAAGAAACGCCAGGAAATTACTAAAATTGTGAATGATGCTGAACATAGCTTGAATACAATCCAGCATCATACCAATTATGTAAATTCCACCCCTATCTCCTCCTCAAAACACCATAACTAAGGATGGAGTTCTATAATGATGCGGTAGGTGAGGTGCCTGATATTTTTTGAACTCAGGAATCCATGTGCTTTTTTATCTGGCCATGCGCCAGTTTTGTATGGAATCTGCTAAAATATTTACCATTAAATAAAAAGCTGCATCTTGTTATGCGGCTTTTTACGTTCTGATAGCGGAATCGAATTTTATATGGATTGTTTGTGTAACACGTATGAAACTGGCATATAGATTGCTTTGTCGCATGATATGCCGTTTTGTGTCCATTGAAAAAATGTTTGAACACAAGCGTATAGATTTCAATTCTACGATCTTGGATTTTACAGGTGCCATGTTATGACAACGCCTCATGCTTCGGCTGGTTTGTTGGAACGCTTATTTAAACTGAGCGAAAATAAAACCAGCTTTAGAACCGAAGTTCTAGCAGGTGTAACCACATTTTTGACCATGTGTTACATCATTATTGTAAACCCGCTTATCCTGTCTGAAACGGGTATGGATCATGGTGCCGTGTTTGTTGCGACCTGTCTGGCTGCCGCAATCGGCTGTTTGGTTATGGGGCTTGTTGCGAATTATCCAATTGCACTTGCACCTGGGATGGGTCTGAATGCCTATTTTACCTATTCTGTCTGTCTGGGAATGGGGGTGCCGTGGCAAACCGCACTTGCGGCGGTCTTTGTTTCGGGAATTGTGTTTTTAGCGATTAGCTTCTTTAAAATCCGTGAAGCGATTGTCAATGCCATTCCCATGTCGCTGAAATTTGCCATAGGGGGCGGTATCGGTTTATTCCTTGCCTTGATTGCGCTTAAAAATGCAGGAATTATTGTGGATAACCCTGCGACTCTTGTTGGCCTGGGTGACATCAAGCAGCCAACGGTATTGCTTGCGCTGTTTGGCTTCCTGATGATTGTGGTTTTGCATCAGTTTAAGGTACGTGGTGCCATCATCATCAGTATTCTGGTGATTACTGGAATTGCGACAGCCTTGGGCCTAAACGAGTTCAAGGGTGTTGTTGGACAGGTTCCATCCATCGCACCGACATTTATGCAAATGGATTTTGAGGGCCTGTTCACCGCAAGTATGGTGGGCGTGATTTTTGTCTTCTTTATTGTTGACCTGTTTGACAGTACGGGAACACTGGTGGGCGTGTCACATCGTGCTGGTTTGTTGCAGGATGGAAAATTGCCACGTTTGAAAAAGGCCTTGTTCGCAGACTCAACCGCAATTGTTGCGGGTGCGGCCTTGGGTACATCATCCACCACACCTTATATTGAATCTGCTTCTGGGGTTGCGGCAGGTGGGCGTACAGGTTTAACCGCAGTTGTGGTTGCCTTGTTGTTCATTGGCTGTTTATTTCTGGCACCCTTGGCGCAGTCAGTACCTGGCTTTGCGACGGCACCTGCATTGCTGTTCATTGGCGTGTTGATGATTCAGGGCATCACCCATATTGACTGGGAAGATATTACCGAAGCGGTTCCTGCCTTTTTAACCATCGTATTTATGCCATTTACCTACTCAATTGCAGATGGTATCGCGATGGGTTTTATCAGCTATGCGCTGGTTAAATTATTCACGGGCAAGGCAAAGACCGTTCCCTATATGGTTTGGATTATTGCAGCACTTTGGGTATTTAAGTTTATTGCTTTTGGCGGTTAACATATCAATCAATAAAAGGATGTCGTTATGGCTGGCGACATCCTTTTTTCTTTGGAGAAAAATGATGAATGCAATTGAACTGATACAGGCTTTACCAAAAGCTGAATTGCATGTGCATATTGAAGGGACATTTGAACCAGAGTTGATGTTTGCCATCGCACAACGCAACCAGATTCAGATTCCATATCAATCTGTTGAAGAAGTGAAGCAGGCCTATAACTTCCATAATCTTCAGTCTTTTTTGGATATCTACTACGCAGGCGCCAATGTGCTGGTATATGAGCAGGATTTTTATGATCTTGCCTGGGCATATTTTGAGAAATGTGCAGAAGATCGTGTAGTGCATACAGAGATGTTCTTCGACCCTCAAACGCATACTGAGCGTGGGGTGGAATTTGCAACGGTGATTGCGGGCTTAAAACGTGCCTGTCAGGATGCACAGCAAAAGCTAAGGATTAGTTCTCAACTGATCATGTGTTTCCTGCGTCATTTAAGTGAAGAAAAGGCGTTTGAAACTCTTGAGCAGGCATTGCCATTTAAGGATGAGATTATTGCGGTTGGTCTGGACTCAAGTGAAGTTGGACATCCACCTGCGAAGTTTGAACGTGTCTTTGCCAAAGCCCGTGAAGCGGGATTCCTGATCGTGGCACATGCAGGTGAAGAGGGGCCACCCGAATATATCTGGGAAGCGCTGGATTTATTGAAAGTGAACCGTATTGATCATGGCGTGCGCTCAGAGGAGGATAAGCAACTCATGGCCCGCCTGATCGCAGAGAAAATGCCTTTGACAGTTTGCCCACTCAGCAACTTAAAGCTGTGTGTTGTGAATGACATGAAAGAGCATAATATTCGCCGTTTGTTGCAGCAAGGTGTGCATGTCACGGTCAATTCAGATGATCCATCTTATTTTGGTGGTTATATGAATGACAATTTTATTGCGATTCAGCAAGCTTTAGACTTGAGCAATGATGAATTAAAGCAACTTGCGATCAACTCTTTTGAGGCATCATTTATTCCTGATCAGGAAAAGCAGAAGTGGATTGCAGAGATTAAAAAGCTTTAAGTTTAAAAAAAACCGCGTGAAGCGGTTTTTTTATAGCTGTTATTTTATTTAGGTTGTCTCAACATGCTGAGCAAGACATTATCCTTATCAATCACATGATGTTTAATGGCTGCCAGAATATGTCCAGCAATCAATAAACCAGCAAACCATGACAGGTAAATATGCAAGGGTTTGACGATGGCAAGCAGTTCGGGATTGTCCTGTACCAGACGTGGAATTTCAAATAAGTACAGCACAGGTGCAGGGTGGCCAGCACTCCAGCTAAATAAACAGCCTGTGATGGGCAAGGCCAGCAACATTAAATAAAGTAGAAAATGTCCAATGTGTGCCAGTGTTTTCATCATGGGTGACATGCTATCTGGCAGTTTGGGTGCAGGGTGGGTGTAACGCCAGAAAATACGGATTACTACCAGAAAAATGATTGTGGTGGCAATATTCTTGTGCAGGGTAATCACATTGCCTTTGAAACTACCATCCACATCATAACTGAGAAAATTACCGCTATAGAAACCAATCAGCCAGGCAATAATGAAAATAGCGGCCATGAGCCAATGCAACACTTGTGCTGTGCGGGTGTAATACTGTGCTGAGGTTGACATTGCAACATCCTGGCTGTTCGAAATGAACTGATTTTAAATAGGGCTTTTTCTGACTGATACAGCATCGCTGTAACGGAGCGTTTTATGTGTGCAACAGTCCCGATAAAACCTCAATTTGTAATTGTTATATTATGTAAAGATGACTGTGGGTTATTTCATAAAATAAGCCATTTAGGCACAATACGCCTGACAAAATTGAGATACAGGTAAGAATCGTGAAAAAGTTATTATTGATTGCTGCTCCCCTTGTTTTAGCGCTATCTGGATGTGTTGCCCCGAATGGAACGAGTCCAGCAACCACAACTTCACAGCAGTTGGGTATGGCCGCGCTTAAAATCGCTGTAAATGCGAAATGCCTGAATGAGATCAATACATTGCCTGCATGGAAAACAGCGACACGTTATATGACGGCTGACCAGCGTGACAACATCCAAACCAATGTCTGTGGCTGTGTCAGTGACAAGGCACCGAACAGTGTAACTGCTGTTGAACTTGCAACCGCTGCCATTGACCCATCCGCACGCGCAACAATTGTCAATCAGGTGGTTTCACAAACGGTGAATGCCTGTGTTGCTGAAACCTTGAAACAAGTGCAATAACAAAGACCAGGCTGAGAGATCGGCCTTTTGTGAGATGAAGATGAAAATAGCAGGTGTAGATGAAGCTGGAAGAGGGCCACTGGTTGGTTCTGTTGTGGCCGCCGCGGTCATTTTAGATCCAGACAATCCCATTGTGGGCTTGAATGACTCCAAGAAACTGACTGAAAAGAAGCGTGAAAAACTCTTTATCGAGATTCAGGAAAAAGCGTTGGCCTGGTCAATTGCTGAGGCAACACATGCTGAAATTGATGAGTTGAATATCTTACAGGCAACATTTCTTGCCATGCGCCGTGCGGTCGAAAGCTTGAACATCCAGCCAGAAAAAGTCATTGTGGATGGTAATCAAATTCCAAAGGGCATTAGCATTGCATGTGAGGCTATTGTTGGGGGAGATGCCAGTCATGCTGAAATCAGTGCCGCCAGTATTTTAGCGAAAGTGACACGTGACCGACAAATGCAGGCTCTGGATTTAATCTACCCTGATTTTGGGTTTGCCAAACATAAAGGCTATCCAACCAAGGCTCATTTTGAGGCAATTGCTGCACATGGCGTTATTCATGAGCATCGACGTAGTTATGCACCCGTGAAAAAAGCACTGGGTTTATAATAGGTATAAAATACGCATCCCAAACATAATTAAAGCGACTCATATTAGTCGCTTTAATTATTGGAGAAGAATTCTGCGTATTAACGATTAAAGTTATTATGTCGAGGAAAATCGTTATTATCTTCTTCATAGGAAACTTGATAATCTTGATCAAGATGTTGTAAATGCTCATGCATGGCACGTTCATGTTGGATACGTTGGTAAATTTCCTCACGATGCACAGAAACCTCTTTAGGAGCATTTACACCAATACGCACCTGATTGCCTTTTACGCCAAGCACAGTGACACTGACTTGATCCCCAATCATTAATGTTTCTCCGACACGACGGGTCAGAATCAGCATGTTTATCTCCTTGCTAAACGCTTAAACTTGCAACAGGGAATTGTTTGAAAGCACAGCCTTAATATACAGAAAAATCTAAACAGAAATAAGTAAAAACAATATTTTTTTTCGTAAGTTCTGTTGAGATGCTCTGAAAAACATCATGGGTTAATATAACAGAGCCACTGTAGTAAAAACTATAGTGGCTCTTATTTTTTTACTATTTACTTGAAAGTAAATATGTTTAAGCAGCTATTAATTAAGCACGTGCACTACTTTCGCCATGTTCACGGTCTAAACCAAAAGCAGTATGTAAACAACGTACCGCAAGCTCTAAATAGTTTTCTTCAATAATCACTGAAATCTTGATTTCAGAAGTGGAGATCATCAGGATATTGATGCCTTCTTCAGCCAGTGCAGTAAACATTTTGCTTGCCACACCTGCATGCGAGCGCATGCCTACACCCACAATGGACACTTTTACGATATCGTCGCGTGTAGCAACTTCACGTGCGCCAATGGCTGTGGCCGTTTCTTCCAGAATCTTTTTCGCTTTCGCAAGCTCGCCACGGTTTACTGTGAAAGTAAAATCAGTGGTGCCATCTTCTTCCACATTCTGGATAATCATATCCACTTCAATGTTTGCGGCACCGATTGGCGACAAAATTTTGGATGCAACACCTGGAACGTCAGGAACACCCAAAATTGTTAATTTTGCTTCGTCACGGTTAAATGCGATACCTGAGATAATTGGTTGTTCCATGTCGTCTTCTGCCTCAGTGGTAATAAGTGTGCCTACGTTTTGTTTAAATTCTTCATCGAATGCGCCATCGTCATCATTATCAAAGCTTGATAATACGCGTAATGGAACCTGATATTTACCTGCGAATTCAACAGAGCGAATTTGTAAAACCTTTGAACCCAAAGATGCCATTTCCAGCATTTCTTCAAATGAAATACGATCCACTTTTTTAGCTTTAGGTGCAACACGAGGGTCAGTGGTATAAACACCATCCACATCGGTATAGATCTGGCACTCATCTGCCTTTAATGCGGCAGCAAGTGCAACGCCAGAGGTATCAGAACCCCCACGACCTAAGGTTGTGATATTGCCATCGGCATCAAAACCCTGAAAGCCTGCAACAACCAGAACACGGCCTGCATCAAGATCAGTAGACATAACGTCAGTATCAATGGATTCAATACGGGCTTTGGTAAATGCGCTGTCAGTCTTGATACCAACCTGACGACCTGTATAGGATTTAGCTTCCACACCAATCGAGTTCAGCGCCATCGCTAACATGGAAATCGTAACCTGTTCACCCGTTGATACCATTTGATCAAGTTCACGTGGATCAGGTGTGCTGGTAATGGCTTTTGCAAGCGCAAGCAGGCGGTTGGTTTCACCACTCATTGCAGACACAACCACGACCACCTTGTGACCGTGATCATGCCAGCGCTTGACACGACGAGCAACATTTAAAATGCGCTCAGGAGTACCCATAGAGGTGCCGCCATATTTTTGAACGATTAATGCCATAGTTGTTCCATATAAGCCATGACCCTGAGAGGCATCAGGGTCAGTTACACAAAAAGTGAAGTGTTTATTATTGTTCAAGCCAAGCAGGCAGGGCTGCAATCACTTGATCAAACTTCTCGTTGAGTGGCGCGCCACCTTGTGCCAAGTCAGGTTTACCACCACCTTTGCCACCTAGCTCCTGAGCCAGGTGTTTGATGATGTCACCCGCTTTTAGATGTGCAGTATATTGTTTTGCAACGGAGGCGATTAAACTCACTTTATCGCCCTCAACGCCAGCTAAAATAATGACTGCATCATCTAATTTTGATTTTACGCTGTCATGTAGGTTGCGTAATGATTTTGCATCTAAACCTTGTACAGTGGTAATCAGGGTTTGACGACCTGCAATTTCTTTCACCTGATCAAGCAGGTCAGCCGCCTGAAAGCTCGCCAGTTTCTGATTCAGTTGTTCAATTTGCTTCTGTAGGCTTGAAACTGTTTCAACAATCGCTTCAACTTTCTCTACAGTTTGATCTTTCTGCGCCTTTAACAAGGCGTTGATGCTGTGAATGTCAGTATCAACCTTTTGAACCACTTCAAGCGCTTTCGTACCCGTAACCGCTTCAATACGACGGACACCCGCAGCCACACCGCCCTCGGAAGTGATCTTGAATAGGCCAATATCACCTGTACTTTTAACGTGAATACCACCACACAGCTCGATGGAGAAGTTTTTCTCTTCAATTACAGAACCCATAGACAGTACACGAACTTCTTCGCCATACTTTTCACCAAACAGCATCATTGCGCCTTTGGCTTTTGCTGACTCAATATCAAGCAATTCAGTGCTAACTGGTGTGTTGGCGATCACTTCGGCATTCACCAAACGTTCGATCTGCTGCAATTGTTCAAATGAAACAGGTTGGTCATTGGCAAAGTCAAAACGTAGAATGTCGCTGGCAACCAGTGAACCTTTTTGCTGAACGTGTGAACCTAGAATCTGACGTAAAGCGGCATGTAAAAGGTGGGTTGCAGAGTGGTTACGTGCGGTTGCCGCACGAATGTCTGCTTTCACAGTTGCTTCAACGTTTTGTGTCGCTTTGAGGCTGCCCATCGTCACGATACCTTGGTGGACAAATGCACCACCAGATTTCTTTGTATCCTGAACTTCGAAAATACCCGTATCGTTCTTGAATAGTCCTGTATCACCGATTTGACCACCGCTTTCAGCATAGAAAGGGGTTTGGTTCAATACGATAAGCGCTTCATCGCCTTCGTTGATTTCATCAACCTGTACACCATCTTTATAGATCGCAACAATTTGACCTTGGCCTTGAGTTGCGTCATAGCCATCAAACTGGGTTTCGCCCTCAACTTTGACAATGCTGTTATAGTCAACCGCAAACTTGCCTGCATCACGCGCACGTTGACGTTGTGCCGCCATTTCCACTTCGAAACCAGCTTCATCAATGGTTAAGTCACGTTCACGTGCAATATCGGCAGTCAGGTCAGTCGGGAAGCCATAGGTATCATACAGTTTAAATACTGTTTCACCTGCAATGACGTTACCTTTGAGTTGAGCGAGTTCACCCTCAAGCAATTTCAAACCTTGCTCAAGTGTTTTGGCAAACTGTTCTTCTTCACGAATTAAGGTTGCTTCGATTGCATCTTTACGCGCAGCAAGTTCAGGATAGGCTTCACCCATTACTTCGATCAAAGGCTGCAACATTTTGTAGAAGAATGTGCCTGTTGCACCTAACTTGTTACCGTGACGGACTGCACGACGAATAATACGGCGCAATACATAACCACGACCTTCATTGGATGGATTGACACCATCAGCAATCAGGAAGCAGCAAGAACGAGCATGATCGGCAACCACACGTAAAGATGGTTGCCCTTGATCTTCAATACCGATGATGTCAGCAGCAGCTTTTAACAGGTGTTGGAACAAGTCAATTTCGTAGTTTGAATTGACGTGTTGCAATACAGCAGAAATACGCTCCAAGCCCATACCTGTATCAACAGAAGGCGCTGGAAGAGGGTGCATCACACCATCCGCAGTACGGTTGAACTGCATGAAAACATTGTTCCAGATTTCAATGAAACGGTCGCCATCTTCTTCAGGTGTCCCTGGTAAGCCACCCCAGATGTGGTCGCCGTGATCATAGAAAATTTCAGAACAAGGACCACAAGGACCTGTATCACCCATTGCCCAGAAGTTGTCGGAAGCGTATTGACCGCCTTTATTGTCACCAATACGGATAATGCGCGCAGCATCAATACCAATTTCTTTGTTCCAGATATCAAATGCTTCATCGTCAGTATGGTAAACCGTGACATATAGACGTTCTTTAGGCAGTGCCAGCCATTGTTCGCTGGTCAGGAAATCCCATGCAAACTTGAGTGCATCACGCTTGAAATAATCACCAAAAGAGAAGTTACCCAACATTTCAAAGAATGTGTGGTGACGTGCGGTATAACCGACATTATCTAGGTCATTATGCTTGCCACCTGCACGCACACATTTCTGTGATGAAACGGCACGCACGTAATCGCGTTTTTCTAAACCCAGGAAACAATCTTTAAACTGGTTCATACCAGCATTGGTAAACAATAAAGTTGGATCGTTGGCAGGGACAAGAGAACTCGAAGCGACACGTGTATGCCCTTGCGATTCAAAGTAACGCAAAAATGCTTCACGGATTTCAGCGGATGTCATAAAACGAGTACTCACAACCAAGCGTCCATAATTTTGAAAGTGCTAAATTATAGCGGAAAATGTGTGCCCGACCAACGATTTTACAAGCAATCTTAGATAAAACTGTGTTTAGGCTAAAAATCTATATTCAATGCTGGCTTGCATGTTTTACCATATAGCATAGAAAAGATGATGTTTTGATGAATTAAGGGCACCACATGCAACGTATCGCGATTAATGGATTTGGCCGAATTGGCCGCAATGTGCTACGGGCATGGTTTGAAAATCCCAAACAATTCCAGTTTGAAATTGTCGCAATTAACGATATTGCTGATGTTCAGACACTGGCACATTTATTTAAGTATGACACCACACATGGGCGTTTTGCAGGTCAGGTTGAAGTCCAGATAGAAGATGAAAAGATTTTCTTGAATATTCAGTCCAATCAGCGTCATTTACATTTACAGGTACTGAAACAGGCCCAGCCAGAACAACTTCCCTGGAAAGATCTGAATATTGATGTGGTACTGGAATGTACAGGATTGTTTCGTTCCAGAGCCGATGCGACCCGTCACATATTGGCAGGAGCAAAGCGGGTGATTATTGGGGCTGCGCCTTTTGACTCTGTTGATGCTGCAATTGTCTATGGTGTCAATCATGCCGAAGTCAAAGCCACGGACCAGATTATTTCCAGTGTGTCCTGTACCACACAGGCTTTGGTGCCATTGGTGAAAATTATTGATGATGCCTTTGGTATTGAAACGGCATTGATGACCGAAATCCATGCGGTCACTGCGGATCAATCCGTGCTTGATCATGCCCATCGTGATTTGCGTCGTGCGCGTGCGTCGGGACAAAATATTATTCCAACCACATCCAGTGCATTAGGTGCATTAAAACAGGTGATGCCGAAAATGGAAAACCGTATTGATGGTTATTCCATTCGTGTTCCTACAATTAATGTTGCAGCGATTGACCTGACTTTTATTTCCCAGTCACCTATTACCGTACATAAAGTCAATGAAGTCCTGACTAAGGCTGCGAAATTTGACTATGCCCAGATTATGCAGGTCACAGATGAAAACCTTGTTTCAAGTGACTTTAACCACTCACCATATTCCTTAATTGTAGATTTAACCCAGACCATAGTGGTTGGACATCAGGCTAAGGTCTTTGCGTGGTATGATAATGAATGGGGTTATGCGAATCGCTTACTTGATTTATGTGAATCATTTGATTCAAAAAAATATTAAATAACAACGGATTTGGAGAGAGGAATGATATTGATGTTGATTTGGGGTTTTATTGGTCTGTTATTGATTGCAGTTACTTTCTTGTTTTGGTTTCAGTTTAAAAATAAACAGCAACCTGCTACTGATCCGCAAGTATTGTATCTGGAAGAAAAAGTCCTGCATCTGGAATCCCACCTTAAAAAGAGTCTGGAGATTATGCAGGACCTAGCAAAGAAAATGCATGTCCAGCAAGAAGTGTTAGATCGGACTGTTGCAAACATTGCCGCGTTGGAAAAGCAAAATGTTGAGTTGGTCAATGTTTTGGAAGTGGTTGTTAAAAATGGGAAAAATATGTCCTAAATTTGTCCCCCTTGAATAGGGGGTTGACAAATTAATTTGTATAACTATTTGTTTTTGTTAAATATTTTGATACAAATTTAAAGAAATTAAGCAATATATTTCAATCCATAAAATCTATAAAAAACAATTATTAATTTTTGTTGGATGGTTAAATATTTTTTAACTATCCGTTTTGATTACAATCCCACTTGATGTGTATTTAGAACGCTCATTATGATGAATTTGTGCTTCATAAAGCATTGATCGAAAACACATAGGGATGTCTGATAATGAATAAAACAACTTTAAAACGTACTGCAATATGCTCAGCTTTATTGAGTGCTGTTGTCATGGTTGCGGGATGTAATGATGATGACAACTCATCCAGTAATAATTCTGGACAGCAACAAACGACAACCGAAAAGCTTACAGGTACTGCTGCAACTGGAGCTGCTCTAGCTGGTGCGAATATTGAAGTGGTCAATAAAAATGGCACAACTAAATCAGTTGTTGCAGGGACAGATGGTAAATTCAGCATTGATGTTGAAAAGGGAGCACCTTATTTATTAAAGGCAACTAAAGGTACAGGTGAATCCCAGATTACCTTATATTCCTATGCTTCGGCTGCTGGTAATGTCAATGTAACTCAATTAACCACACAGGCAATTTTGGCTGCCAACAAAGCGGATGAAACACGTGATTACAACTCATTGGCAGAAATTTATACCAATTGGGCAAAACTGGCTAAAGACAGTACTACTGATGAAATAAATACTGCTATTGATAAAGCCGCAAAAGAAGTTGTTGCAAACTTAAAGACTGTATTTGATGCAAGTGTAGACACAACTAAAGGTTATCCAAACATTTTTAAAACTGAATTTAATGCAGATTCTACTGGTCTGGACAAGGTTCTGGATCAAGTTAAGATCAATGGTTTGAATAGTAAATGTACGGGTATAGGGAGTACCTATCATTGTGACGTGCAGTACGCAGTTAATGGGCAAAACTTTGCATGGAATTATAGTGTTGATACAACAGGTCTAAAACTTGTTGTTGATTTAAATAGTAATAATAATCCAAACATTCCATCAGGAAACTATAATTTGAATGTTACAACTTCTGTGATGGGGCAAGGTGCAACAGTAACAGTGAAGAATGTTCCAAAACCAGCTAATCAAAATGAATTCTGTGGTTCGGATGATGTGACTTCACAATTGCCAAACGGTCAATTTAAGATTAATAGCTGTAGTTTTAATGGTACGGTAGGTAATATCAATGCGACAGTAAATGCAAACGGTTTCAGTGTTACCTATGATGTGAAGTATGAGTATAGCCCAGCATAATCAAATCTAAAAAACTTGGAATTGATTTTAGGCAATCATTTTGGTTGCCTATTTTTATGCGGGATTTACTAAAATTCTCAGGTGCATCATAGAAATCTTCATGTTACACTACACTGAATCGGGCATTCACCCGATTTTTTTATGTGGTTGCTTTTTATGTGGATGCCTCCACGTTGAACAGATTTTAGGTTTGAAACATGACCATTTCAGAGACATGGTTGCTCCCTGACGGGGTAGCAGATGTATTACCCGAACAAGCGCAAATGGTTGAAACCCTGCGTCGGGAAGCTTTAGATTTCCTCGCTGTTCGAGGGTATCAACTGGTATACACTCCATTTATTGAATACATCGAATCGTTGTCTTCACTTTCAGAATCCAATCAAGATTTAGACTTGGTCACATTCAAGGTGATTGACCAGCTTTCAGGCCGCTTGCTTGGTGTACGCGCGGATATGACTCCACAGGTCGCCCGTATCGATGCGCATGTTCGCCCAATTGAAGGCGTTGCTCGTTATTGCTATGCAGGTACAGTGCTGCATACCAAACCACAGAATTTTAATGCAACACGCGCACCTTTGCAGTTGGGTGCTGAGCTTTATGGCCATGACAGCATCGAAGCCGATGTGGAAATGATTGATGTCATGCTGGGGCTGTTGGAGAAAACTGACAGTTTGCAAGGCGTTCATCTGGATTTAGGTCATGTCGGTTTATTCCGTAGTTTGGTGAAACGTGCTGGTTTAAATAAAAACACTGAAAGCCAGCTTTCTGATTTATATCAACGCAAGGCATTGCCAGAACTGGAAGCGTTTACCAAAGACTTGGTAATGGGTGCAGATTTCTATGCGCTTGGTCGCTATGCAAGTGACCTTGATGCATTACAGGCACATTTAAGCCATGACATTTTAAGTGATGCTGATTTTAAAAACGCGTTTGATGCATTGAAGACAACATTCACTCAAATTCAGTCACGTTGGTCGAATCTGAATATTGGAATCGATGTGATTGAGTTGCGTAGTTATCACTACCACACGGGCCTGATGTACGCCATTTATGCGCCGAATCGCGCTGCGCCGCTTGCGCAGGGTGGACGTTATGATGGCATTGGTGAGCACTTTGGCCGTGCGCGCCCAGCCACAGGTTTTAGTTGCGACTTATATGCCTTGGGTGCTACACAGTTTGCTGAAATTGAAACTGTCGTTGCGCCCAAAGGAAATGATCAGGATTTATTAACCACGATTGCAGATGCACGGGCGAATGGTTCGCGTGTGGTGCAGTTGCTGGGTAATGATGAGTTAAGTTCAGTGCCTTATGCAACCCACCAAATGGTGTTGCAAAATGGGCAATGGATCATTGAAAAAATTTAATTGCCGAGTTGTAAAAACAACTTGGTTTCCAATTCTAACAGCATGATGTAATGAGGCTATTATGGGCAAAAATGTTGTGGTACTTGGTACCCAATGGGGCGACGAAGGTAAAGGTAAGATCGTCGACCTGCTCACAGATCAAGCGGCTGCGGTCGTACGCTACCAGGGCGGGCACAATGCAGGACATACTCTTGTGGTCGGTGGTAAGAAGACTGTATTACACCTCATTCCATCAGGTATCTTACGTGACAACGTATTGTGCTTAATTGGCAATGGTGTCGTTCTTTCTCCTGAAGCACTGATCAAGGAAATGGCGATTTTGGAGGAGGAAGGTGTGCCTGTAAAAGAGCGCCTGCGTATTTCTCCAAACTGTCCGTTGATTTTGCCAAACCATATTGCGCTTGATCAGGCTCGTGAGAAAAAACGTGGTAATGCCAAGATTGGTACAACAGGTCGTGGTATTGGCCCAGCATACGAAGATAAAGTTGCCCGTCGTGCGGTACGCGTTGCAGACTTGGTTCGTGGTGGCGCTAATTTGGAAGAAAAACTCAAGGAAATGCTTGAGCTGCATAACTTCCAACTTTCTCAATTCTATGGCGTTGAAGAAGTTAAGTTTGAAGATGTGTTGGCACTTTGCAACGAATGGCGTGAAGTTCTTACCCCGTTGGTGATTGACGTAACCAAAGTGTTACATGATTACCGTAAAGAGGGTAAGGCAATCATGTTTGAAGGTGCACAAGGTTCATTGCTTGACATCGATCATGGTACCTATCCATATGTAACCAGTTCGAATACAACTGCGGGTGGCGTAAGCTCTGGTTCAGGTATGGGTCCTTTACATTTAGACTATGTATTGGGTATTACGAAAGCCTACACAACACGTGTAGGTGCTGGCCCATTCCCAACTGAATTGCATTATGATGCTGCAACAGATACAGGTGATGCGATTGGTCGTCATTTGGGTACAGTGGGACATGAATTTGGTGCGTCTACTGGTCGTCAACGTCGTTGTGGTTGGTTCGATGCAGAAATTCTACGCCGTTCAGTTGAAGTGAATTCATTGTCTGGTATCTGCTTAACCAAACTTGATGTTCTGGATGGTTTGGAAGAGATCAAGATCTGTGTAGGTTATGAAGATGTGGATTCGGGCTGTGCAGGTTCTTCTGATGCAGTTTCATTTGAAAGTTTAAAGCCGATTTATGAAACTATGCCTGGCTGGAGTGAATCGACTGTTGGCCTGACTCAGGTTGACCAGCTTCCTGCAAATGCCTTGGCTTATGTGAAACGTCTTGAGCAGCTCATTGAGTGTCCAATTGACATTATCTCAACGGGCCCAGACCGTGCAGAAACCATTATTTTACGTCATCCATTTTCAGCTTAAACTGAATAGATAACGTCAAAAGCCTCTTTTTAAAAGGGGCTTTTTTATTTTTATGGATTTATACAGCAAAAAGCTCTAGCAAAAAATCAGCTTTTTATTCCAGTCATTGTTATTTCACAGCATGGAAAATCCCCGTTATATTAACTCTACGTTCAAACAAAGAGGGTTTTAACCATGACGAAAAAAACGATTCGCTATAATGGATATGAACTGGCATGCCAATGTTAGATTGTATCAAGGCGATTAAAAGGGTACAAACCAGTTCTGATCAGGCGGGGAAAGGAATTGGTTTGAACATTTTAATACAATAAGAATAATCCTAAATGTTAAATAAAAAACGAATAAGAAATCTAGGGGAATCTATTGATTCCCTTATTTTTTCTAAAAATAAAAACTCCTGTGCTTTGGAGTGGATAGCACAGCAGTTGTGATCAGTATAAATAATCGTATTGTGAGCTAAATAAAATGGTCTTAGAATTTTAAATTGACAAGATATAAAAATGAAACGGGATCAGCAATGGCAGGTGGTTGGGCGCGTGACGGTGCAGAGCAGGAGCAGATTGATGCAACAATTCATGATGCGATTGCAAAAGCAAGACAAGGTCTTTCTCATAATGAAGATGGAGAAGCCGCATTATATTGTGAAGAATGTGGCGAGCCCATTCCTCAAGCCCGCCGTGAAGTGATGAAAGGCGTGAAATATTGTATTCGTTGCCAGCAACAACTTGAGGAAAAGAGTAAGGCACTGGAACTATTTAATCGGCGGGGAAGTAAGGATAGCCAATTACGTTAAATCTTTTGCCTTGTTAATCTTCTATCTCTTTCACAGCATTATATACAACGCTTGGTTCAATATTGAGCAGCTTTTTACCAAAGCTGCGTAACCACCACACCAGTTGAGACGTAAAGGGAACAGTTGCGCTCACTTCAACGATATTTTCCTCTAGTGCCGTAATGGTCTGGTCTTTACTCAACTGGCTTTCATAAAAGCTTTTGGCTGTATTTTCCGTCATGGTCAGCTTTAATTGAATTTGTTCAGTTGGTTTGCTGTAATCCACACGGAAACCCAGTGCGCCTGAGTCAATGTAATGATCAATATCAAAATTGACAGGATGCAGTGCCCGACTATCCAGAACCGTGGCCGCCTTAAAACGGTGCAGGGCAAAAGTTTGCACTTCAGTTTTATCATTTCTGGTACAGATTAAATAAATCACTGCACCTTTTTGTACCAGTGCCAGAGGATTGAGGATATAGGTTTTATCTTCTCCCTGATGGGTTCTGGCACGATAGATACACTCAATTTGCTTGTCCTGTAACAGTCCCTCATAAATTGCCTGTTGTGCATGTTTATCCACAATTGGCGGAATGAGCGGCTGTGTCGCTGGAACAATACGCACACGGTTGATCCATTGTCTGACATTGTTTTGTGTGGAAAGACTACGTTTTGCCAAGTCGAACCACGGCATCATTTCTTCAAGCAAGCTGGGTGGAAGCAAATGGCGTAAATGCTCTTCCACCATCATAAAGGTGACCGCCTGTGAGCTGGTCATGTGCGGCAAACTCTGGATGGGCGCGTCTGAACGCCAGCGCCAGCCTTGCGGAACCGTTTTATTGCTTTCAATGGGAAAGCGTTGTGCAATCTGGTTTAAATCACGCTGAATGGTACGCAGACTAATCTCAATACCCTCACGTTCCAGAATTTCCTGCAATTCACGCGTGCCCATCCATTTACCCGTAGAAAGGCGGGACAAGATTTGCCATTGACGATAAAGGCTATTTGACGTTTCTTTTTCTTGTATGGATGACATAGGCGTAATATGCAATTCAATGAGCTAGAGCTGACACAATAAAAAAACTCCCGTTATTTAGCAAGTACATCACATTTAGATTACGTATTTACGACTGAAACCAATGCAGATTTGCTTAAAACTTTTAAAACTGCTTCAAAAACGATCATTTTATATAAGTGGCATTGAAATTGCTTATTCATAGGGTCTGGTGACATTTCATGGGTGCTTGCGACAGAGGACATTTTTTAGCTGATACAAGGCATGTTTTGCGAAATTTAGCCATTCTAAATGAGCAAGACATAACGCAGTAGTAGCAAAAAATGTCCCTGTCCCATAGGGTTATGGCTAAAACTGCCCCAAACTTCGTTATGAAACTTGACAAGGGAGTCGCCATTGCCTGCGTTTCATGCCTTGTTTGCGTTGTTTTAGCCGATAACGCAATGCATCGCTGAAACGTCAACAGACCCTAATAGATAAATGATGAGATGAGGTTTCTATGTCAGAACAAGAACACAATCTAAATATCAGTACAGATTATTATTCTCCAGATCAAACGGCAGCGGTTTCGGTACATTCGTCCACATTTATTCCAGATATTCCAGAGCTGAGCAGTATTACCACCAACCTGTTTGAACAACTCAAATCACAGTTTTTTAATGAAATGCTGGATGATAAAAGCTTTAACGGAGAGGCATCAAAAAAGATTGAACAATGGTTAAGTATCCGTAGCCTTGATGAGTTAAAAGTTCTGGGTGCTCAGGCAAAGCAGCATTTTTTGTATCAGGGCATCACCTTTAATGTGTATGGGGATCAGGAGGGAACAGAGCGGACCATTCCTTATGACTTAATCCCGCGTGTCATTGAGAAAAAACAATGGGAGAAAATATCATCAGGCTGTGCACAACGTGTTAAGGCGCTGAATCTATTTCTGGATGACATTTACCATGAACAAAACATTCTTAAGGATGGGTTGATTCCCGCACATCAGGTGATGGCACATGAAGCCTTTCAGCCGCATATGCTCAGGCATCATCTTAAAGGCAAGGTTTATTCACAAATCAGTGGCATTGACATTATTCGGGATGGGCGGGGTGATTTCTTTGTGCTTGAGGACAATTTAAGAACGCCATCAGGGGTATCTTATATGCTGGAAAGCCGAAAAATCAGCCAAAAACTGATGCCTGATTTGTGCAGCAGCAATAATTTACAGGGGATTGAACAATACCCAACTTTATTAAGGGCAATTCTGGAAGAGAATGCCTATGTTGACCAGCCCTTTATTGTGGTGCTGACCCCAGGCCGTTTTAACAGTGCCTACTATGAACACGCCTTTTTGGCGCGTGAAATGGATGTGCCACTGGTGACAAGCCGTGATCTTTTTGTTGAGAATGACAAGGTCTTTGCAAAAACCATTCGCGGTCGTCAGCAGGTGGATGTGATCTATCGCCGTGTCGATGATGACTTTCTAGACCCACTGGTATTCCGTGCTGACAGTACACTTGGTGTAGCGGGTTTGATGTCGGCCTATCTACAAAACAATGTGGTGATTGCCAATGCACCAGGAACAGGGGTTGCCGATGATAAGTCGATCTACCCTTATGTTGACCAAATGATTCAGTATTATCTGGGAGAAACTCCGATCTTAAGTAATGTGCCAACCTATCAATGCCGAGACAGTGAACAACTGGATTATGTGCTCAACAATCTGGAAAAGCTGGTGGTTAAGGAAGCGCAGGGTTCAGGTGGATATGGCATGTTGATTGGACCTCAGGCGGATCAACAGCAAATTGAGCAATTTAGACAGAAAATTATGCAGACCCCGCATTTATATATTGCACAGCCAACCTTGGCACTGTCAGTTGCGCCGACATTGACCACAGATGGCGTTGCTGAGCGACATATTGATTTACGCCCATTTGTATTGAGTTCACCTTACCGTACTGAAATTGTGCCAGGAGGATTAACACGTGTGGCCATGCAGGCAGGTTCGCTGGTGGTCAACTCTTCTCAGGGTGGCGGCATTAAGGATACCTGGGTGGTGGAATCGCTGCACTCCTAACATCTTTCCTAAGCAGCGATAACACTGCACATATCCTTTGTGTGCAGTGGGGTATTTCACAGGAATTTATGATTAATAAGGGAGGATATTTATGCTTTTACTTAGCTCAAGTGCTCAACATATTTATTGGTTAGGTCGTTATTTATTTCGTATTGAGTATATGGTGAGTCATTTACCCTTTACAGATGACCAACAGGCGGCAGGATTTGCACAGGCATTATGCCTGCATATTGATGATGCTGAAAGTTTGAACCAATTTATGCTGGATCGGCAGCAGCCATATTCCTTGATGAGCCAGCTTGAGATTGCTCGGGATAATATTCAGGAACTTAGGGGGCTATTGAGTTCTGAAATTTATGCCGAACTGAACCATTTAATAAAAAATGTTATACCTGATGTGGCAACTATCCAGAACATCGTAAAGGAATGTTGCGCAACCCTGAAAACAGAGCAAGAGGATATTTCCTTATTTTTCCATATTGGACAGGGTATGGAGCAAATCGATACCTATTTTCGGTTTCAGCATAATATTCATGATGTGCTGGATACGATTGATCCAGTGATTGAACGGTTATTTCATTTAGGTTGGGAGGACTTGCAACCAAGTTGGAAAATATTGAAAACTCAACCTGACTTGAACCAGTTTTATGCATTTACCTATAAACTGGAAAATCAATTTGAGGCGTTCGCATGAAACTGATGGTGAATCACCAAACGCATTATCATTATACGCAGGCTGCACGGAATAGTGTGCAGTCGATTAAAATGATACCGCAGAGTTCACGGCACCAGTTGGTTGAGTCCTGGCATATTAGTGTTCCAGGACAACATGCCAGCAAACGTGATGCCTTTAATAACCTATGGATCACGGCAACCCAGCGACATGATTACCATTACCTCACCATTATGGCGCAGGGTGTTGTTGATTTGTATGATACTGAACTGGGTTATGTGGATACTGGTGTTTCACCAATATTGTTTTTACAGGGCACAAAAATGACCTGTTGTGATTTGATGATGCGGGATTTTGCCCAGACTATTGTAAAAGTGAAAGACCGCCACCACCTTATTTTATTAGCAGAGCAGATTTTACAGCAAATCCCTTACCAGCCTGAAAGCACATCTGTAACGACTTCTGCAATAGATTCATTTTATGCTGGTCAGGGTGTGTGTCAGGACCATGCGCATGTGTTCATCGCCATGTGTCGTGCGTTACAATTACCAGCCCGTTATGTGTCTGGTTATTTATATGACCAAAACCAGCCACACCTTGCCAGTCATGCATGGGCAGAAGTTTTTGTGGAAAATGAATGGTATTGTTTCGATATCAGTAACCAGATATTTACGCCCAAAAGTCATATCTATGTCGCAATCGGCCGTGATTATCTGGATGTTGCACCCGTACGGGGGGTGCGTGAACAGGGTGGTGTTGAAAGTATGACATCCAGTGTTCAAGTTTTGGCTTGTTGAGTGTGAAGAGAGAAAGATGACCTATTGTTGTGCATTAAGATTGGAGCAGGGTTTGGTGTTGATTAGTGATACACGAACCAATGCTGGGGTCGATCATATTTCTGTATTCCGTAAACTGCATACATTTGGTGTTGAAAACGAGCGTTTTATCGCCTTGCAGACTGCGGGCAATTTAGCCACCACACAGGCGGTGATTGGACATTTGCAAAATGCGTTGGCTCTGCATCAAGAACCGAATTTGTATAGTGCGAATACCATGTTTGAAGTTGCTGAACTGGTGGGTAAAACCCTGCGTAAGGTATTGGAAGATATCACTACGGATACGCAGGAACAGATGAACTACTCGTGTAGTATTCTGGTGTGTGGGCAGATTCAGGGTGAGGAAATGCAGCTTTATAATGTCTATCCACAAGGCAATTTTATCTGTGCGACAACAGATACCCCATATTTCCAGATTGGTGAAAGTAAATATGGCAAACCAATTTTAGACCGTGCCCTGCATTACACCATGCCGCTTGATGATGCCTTGCGTTGCACGCTCATTTCCTTTGATTCCACCTTACGTTCAAATGTTTCAGTTGGGTTGCCTCTGGATGTGGTGGTCTACCATAAAGACAGTTTTGTGATTCCAGGGGGCAAGCGCATCAGTGAGGAAGATCCTTACTTTACCCAAATTAGTAAACAGTGGTCTGATACCTTGCGCCGTGGTTTGCAGGAGTTACCAAAACCAACAGAAGATTATTGGGTCTAGTCAGCAAAGACAGGCATAATGAACTAAAATGCTTTATAAGTGTAAGAAAAAAATGATATTTCAACTTTGTTATGCTAGTACCAGTACTTCTGAAAAATCACATTTGCCACTTGATTTAAGAGAAGTTTTAAATGAAGCACACCATTTTAATTATGTGAATAATATACATGGTGTGCTGTATTTTGCAGATGGCTATTTTTTCCAGTGTCTAGAAGGTGAACAAGCGGCTATTTTGGAACTGCTTGATAAAATCAAGCAAGACCCTCGCCATCAGCAGATTTATGTTTTTAATCCTCAACACATCTCACAAGGTCATTTCAAAGATTGGTCAATGAAATTTGTGCGGAAAAATAGTCAGGTTTCAGAATTTTTCCAGCAGCATCTGCAACAGGCAGACTTTAATCCCTACTTGTTAAATGAGGGTTCGATTGCAGCATTGATTCCATTGCTTGCGGATATACAAATGGATGAGGTTGCCTAGAAGTTATTTTTGCTATTTTCATCTACTTGCATCGTCTTGATCGGTAGTATTAATATTGATACTATAAATTTATTGGTATAATTGAGTATCCGAATGGCAAACCTTGATCAACTCATCGAGCAAATGCGGAATAATCCTAAAAATGTTCGTTATGCTGATTTAGTCAGGGTTTGTAAGCAATATTTTGGTGAACCAAGGCAAACAGGTGGTAGTCACACTGTATTTAAAACACCGTGGCAAGGCGACCCTCGTATTAATATTCAAGATGATAGTGGAAAAGCCAAACCATATCAGGTGAAGCAAGTATTGGCTGCACTGGATAAACTTAAAGCATTGTGAGGTGTCAAATGGATAGTAAACAATATACTTACCGTGTTATATGGTCGGCTGAAGATAATGAATATGTTGGTTTATGTGCAGAATTCCCATCATTATCTTGGCTTGATGCCGATCAACTGAAAGCGTTTTCAGGAATTGTTGATCTTGTTGCCGAGGTTGTAGCAGAGATGAGCAGCAATAGTGAGAAAGTGCCTACACCACTCTCTGAAAGAAAGTATAGCGGACGGTTTGCTGTTCGTGTTCCATCAATGGTTCATCAAAAACTGGCATTGGAAGCAGCAGAGCGAGGCGTAAGCATGAATCGTTTAGTATCGGCAAAACTGGCTATGTAGTAACGTCATCTTATTAGGTGACTTGCCGTTTTGGTCTTTGACTCAAGCGACATAACAGTTCATAGCCAATGGTGCCATTTGCGGCAGCGACATCATCAACCAAACGAGATTTGCCCCAAAGCTCAACTTTAGTGCCGATCTCTGCCTGAATATGGGTGACATCAATCGCAATCATATCCATGCTGACACGTCCGATCATAGGAATTAACTGCTGATTAATCGTCACAAAATTTGGTTTGATATAAGCTCTTGGATAACCATCACCATAGCCAATTGAGACAATGGCAATATTCATAGGCTGTGTGGCAGTAAAGGTCGATCCATAGCCTACATATTCATTTGCCTGAATCTGGTTTAAGGCAATAATCTCTGCCTCAAAGCTCATGACGGGTTTGAGGTCAAGTGTGTGAACGTTTTGATCTGCAAAAGGCGTCGCGCCATAAAGCATGATACCTGGACGAACAAAGTCGAAATGTAGTTCAGGATATTTATAAATCGCGGCAGAATTGCAACATGATGCCAAAATCGGTTCACAGGCTTGTTTTACTTGTAGAAACTGGTTTTTTTGTTGTTCATTTAATGGATGATCTGAATCAGCGTTGGCAAAGTGCATGGTGAGTACACAGGTAAAACCATGAGATTTTAATTGTTGAATCACTTCAATAATTTCTGTCGCTTTAAAACCCAAACGATTCATGCCACTATTCAGCTTTACCCAGACCTTTAGGTTTAAAGCGTTATAATGATCTTTATGGGCAATTAACCATTCAACTTGTTGGGGCTGATGAACGACACATTCAAGTTTTTGTTCAATCACCTGAGTCATTTCATCATCAGAAAAAATACCCTCAATTAATGTGATGGGTTGGGCATACCCCAATTGCCGAATTTCCAGCGCTTCTTCCAGACAGGCAACACCAAAGGCATCCGTGGCACTTAAGGCGGCTAAACAGTCCTTGACTCCATGTCCGTAGGCATTGGCCTTAACCATGCTTACAATTTTTGAATGTGGTGCAAGTTGTTTGACACGGTTTAAATTATATTGCAGCGCTTCGCTGTCAATATAAACTGTTGCTTGGCGCACCCTGATGTCTCCTTTGGGTCGGCTTGGAAAATATATAAAATAGGTAATTAGTTAAGAATTATTCTTCATCATCATACTGAGCATAGAACTCAGGTGAGAGGTTACTAAAACGGGTATATTGCCCTTCAAACGCAAGGCGGACTGTACCAATTGGGCCGTTACGCTGTTTACCGATAATAATTTCAGCCGTCCCTGCTTCTTTAGACTCTTTGTTATAAACCTCATCACGGTAAATAAACATGATCAAGTCAGCATCCTGCTCAATCGCACCCGATTCACGTAAGTCAGACATAACAGGGCGTTTATTGGGACGGTTTTCCAGACTACGGTTAAGCTGTGACAGGGCAATCACTGGACATTGCATTTCTTTTGCCAATGCTTTCAGGCTTCGGGAAATTTCCGAGATCTCGCCAACACGGTTATCACCCATACCTGGCACTTTCATCAACTGTAAGTAATCGACCATGATGCAGCCAATTTTACCATCGTGCATTTTAGCAATACGTCTGGCACGTGCCCGAACCTCTGTTGGTGGCAGGGCAGACGAATCATCAATATAAAGATGTTTTTCCTGTAACTGCAAAATCGTGCCTGTAACCTTTGACCATTCATCACCATCCAGCTTACCTGAACGCAGATGGCCCTGATGCACTTTGCCATAAGAGGAAATCAAACGCATGGCGATGGAATCTGCTGGCATCTCCATTGAGTAAACAAGGGCAGGGAGATTGCTGTTAAATAAAACGCTTTCAACCAGATTCATGGCGAATGTGGTTTTACCCATAGAGGGACGAGCCGCCACAATAATTAAATCACCAGCCTGCATCCCATAGGTTTTATTGTCCAGTTCAAGGAAACCTGTGGAAAGGCCTGTGATATTGCCATCCATTTTAGACAGCTCATCCAGTTTGCTAATTACATCTGCGGTGACTGAACTAATTGATTTCGGGCCTGAATCCTTTTTATTGTTGTTATGCTGTTCTGCCAACGAGAAAATATTGGTTTCAGCCAAATCCAGAATTTCACTGACAGGGCGACCTTTGGTGTCATAGGCATTTTGTAAAATGTCGCTGCTGACCTTGATCATACTGCGTAAGGTTGAAAACTCCTTAATTTTACTGGCATAGATTTCAAGGTTATAGAAGCTTGATGGAGAATCTGCCATCAATTGCATTAAATACTCTTCACCACCAATCGCATCCAGCAGGTTCTGTTTGAGTAGCCAGTCATTGACCAAGACGGCATCATAAGGGGAGTTTTCCTGTGCCAGTTTTTCAATGGCACGGTAAATATATTTATGGCGTGTAGCGTAAAAATCATTTTCCTTAAGCAGGTCACCGACCTGTTCAAATGACTCGGCAACCGTCATTAATGCCGCCAACACCGCCTGTTCAATGGCCAGATTATGCGGTGGCGTTCTAAATTCTTTCAATTGACCTGAGTCATTCACGTTACTCTCTGTCTTTGGAGTATTTTTTGCAAAACTGGCATTTGCCTGTGACATAACAAGACCTAATAAAAAGATGAAACCGTAAAAGAGTGACTATCTTAATCCAAATGGATGCAGACAGGAGCGTTTAATTGGAAGAAAATTGTGTAAGTGGTGAAAATACAGCTTGATGGTTTTGGCAAACTTTAGACGTAAAAAAGGGCATGTAAAAACATGCCCTTTTCTTTGCAAAAATTACTCAGATACGATAGTAACGAGAACTTCAGCAACAACATCATGGTGCAATTGAATTGCGATGTTGAATTCACCAGTGTGACGAAGTGCACCGTTTGGTAAACGAACTTCTGCACGGTCTACAGCAAGACCAGCATTGGTCAAGGCATCAGCGATGTCACGAGTACCGATCGAACCGAACAGTTTACCTTCATCACCAGCTTTAGCTGTGATCACGATATTTACTTCGTTCAATTGGTCAGCACGTGCATTTGCAGCAGCCAAAATAGCAGCTTCCTGTTTTTCAAGTTCAGCACGACGAGCTTCAAAAGCAGCAGTGTTTGCTTCAGTTGCAGCTACAGCTTTACCTTGAGGGATCAGGAAGTTACGACCGTAACCAGCTTTAACTGATACTTTGTCGCCTAATTTACCAAGGTTCTTAATGCGTTGTAATAAGATAATATCCACGGCTCAACCTCACTTATGATTGTCAGTGTAAGGAATCAACGCTAAATAGCGCGCTTGTTTAATCGCTAACGCTAATTGACGTTGATAACGAGCTTTAGTACCTGTAATACGGCTAGGAACGATCTTGCCGTTTTCAGTGATGTACTGTTTTAAAGTGTCGATATCTTTGTAGTCGATGTACGCAACTTTCTCAGCTGTAAAGCGGCAGAACTTGCGACGACGGTAAAAACGTGCCATTGATGTTCTCCTTATTCAGCTTCTTGAACTGCGTGTTGTGCTTCTTCACGTTGCGCCTTACGGGCACGTTTTTCTTCAGCACTTTTCGCAAGTAGAGATTCTTCAGTGATTGCGTGTTCACGACGGATGATGATGTTGCGAATGATCGCGTCGTTATAACGGAACAATTCTTCGAGTTCATCAAGAGTCGTTTGACCACATTCAACATTCATAAGAATGTAGTGTGCTTTATGAATCTTGTTAATTGGGTAAGCCAATTGGCGACGGCCCCAATCTTCTAAACGGTGAATTTGACCTTCAGCTTCTTTGATCTGAGAGATATAGCGTTCAACCATACCTACAACTTGATCGCTTTGGTCTGGGTGTACCAATAGTACGATTTCGTAGTGACGCATTGTCAGCTCCTTACGGTTTAAGCAGCCCCTAACTTGATAAAGCCAGAAGCAAGGAGTCATAACTAATTTAGTTATGTCGCAAATTGCGAAGCGACAATTCTAGTCATGTTTGGCTTAAATCGCAAGTAAATTCACGCTTTTGATCGAAGTAAAAACACCACATAGCCTTTAAAATAGGGATCTTTTTGTTTTGTACTATTCCCGAACCATGTTCCATGTTGTACCAGCCCAACTTTATAGGGCAAGCGCAGGGCAGAGATACGTTTTAAATATTCAGGATAATTCGGGATTGTGGTCGTGCCCTGATAAGTCTGGATCACCAGTTCATCAATATTTTGCCTAAAAAGGGTTAAGGTGTTCTGGTCTTTAAAATTGGTCCAGTCCAGTAAACCTGTAATACTGAGCCGATATTGTTGGGGTAATTTCTGCCTGAGTTTTTGCAGAAAAATGGCATAGTCTTTCAAACTGTTGGTTTTACTATCAAAATCAATTTGAATGCCTTGAACCTGATTGCCCTGATTTCTCCAGTGTTCCAATCGATTGAGAATGGTTTGGTAATTTTGTTCATTCCACGCCAAATGATGGGTTCGGAGAACCAGCCATATTTTTTGATGGGGTAATTTCAGTATAGATACGCCTTGCGGTGTGAAAGTTGAAATCTGTTTTGATTTTGAATAACGGATTTCACCCTGTAAAATATACAATTCCTGTGCATGAACCAGATAAGGGGCTGTCTGAATATCACCCCAAATCCAGAAAGAAGCAAAATCATTGGCATCAACTTTTGAAGTTGCTGATTGTGTCGGTTGGCAGGCATTCAGGCTAGAAATCAGAAAAATACAGAAAACCGTTTGAAGCAACTTCATGGCTAAAAGTTACCAATAATATTTAAGTGATTTTGCCCAAGTGCTATTTGGATAGTCTCTTTTGATCTGGTCATACCATTGTTTACGAACTGGCTTACTCACTTCTGCATCACCACAATCATTGATTCCACTGGGCGCATAACATTGAATCGAGCGATATAAGGCATAGGCGTGTAAATCATCTTTACTGGATGATTTTAGAATGTCTTTATACACCTGACCACGGGCAAATATTTTTCCCGAAAAACTGGATTTTTGCTGTTCAGCATAAGCCAACTGTTGCAGTGAATACCCTTGTTCACTACGGAAATATTCACCTAAACAGACATTCAATAAAGGGTCTTGAGGTGATTGTGCCAATTGACTGACTAAAGTCTCTAAATTTTCACATTTAAGCTGTGAGGTAATAGTTGCGCCATTCCAGATAAAATTGGAGAAATCAGGCTTATTTTTCAATTGTTCATTTTTGCTGTTATAACCTTGATATAGCACTGCATTTTTAGGTAAGAAAGCAAAGCTTTGTTTAAATAAGTCAAAATTTTGATGAACTAAACTTTTGCTTAACAGGGTATAGGTGGCTGCCTGTTTTTGATCAAGGATACTGTCATTCGACTGGATGATTTTTTGTAAACTGTCTGCATTTGCCAATTGGGTAATAAAATTTCGTTGCAAATTTAACTGGCTGATTTTGGCTTTTTTACCGATAAAAGCTGAATAGTCCTGTTTGGCAGCGAGATGATTGGATAAAGCCGTTTCAAACAGGCCTTTTTGATAACTATCTCTTGCTTGGGCAAACTGTTGATTCCAATAGTGTTCCGTTACCTGTTTCTGTCCAGTTTTCTCTAAAATTTGTCCCTTTAAAAAGCTCTGGCTTAGCTGTAAATAATTGTTGTTCTTAATATTATCTTTAGGTAAATAGCTCAAGGCTTCCTGTGGTTTATTCTGGACAAATAGTAAATGAACTGCCTGTAAATATTGGAATAACTCAGGCTGGGCCTTAAAAAATTCTTTTTGAGCTGCTAATTGTGCCCATGTTATTGGGCGATAAGGATCAGATGCAGGCATTCGCATATACATCAAGTCATAAGTCGCCAGAAAAAATGGATCTTTTAAATTCTTAACATTGAAATATTGACTGTTAAATACCCGACGATCAATTTCGGCAGGTAATTGACTCATCTCCAGATTATAAAATTTTGATTTGGGATTCTGAATTTGCCAAACGATTTCATTGACCAATAAATCCTGCCGTTTTGAAAGCCATAGTCCACGGCGCATAAAGCCGCGTGCGCTCGCAACGTATTGCCCATTTGGATAGGCTTTTAAATAAACCGTAATATGATCTAAAAATTGTTTAAGTAAATTTTGATTGATATTGTCCAGATACACATCACCATACTGATCCACACCTGTTGCATAAGCTGAATTGAGGCTGGTGCGAATCAGCATATATAGTGCAGTTTCTTTTAGCCATGTATCCTCAACAGTACTTAATACCGTATAAATTTTGGTCGCGGCAGAGTAGTTTGCATTATAAAACAGGATGCTGGCATTTAAGTAAGAAGCATATTGACGTGTTGTGGCTGACCAATTTGGATCAACGGCAATCAATGCAATCTTATCACCACACTGATTCATTTTTTGGCGTTCATTAATCAGCAATTGCTTTTCATTGGCTGGAATATTTTTATTGGTTTTAACCTGACTAATAAAAGCAGCATGGCCAGAATTAAAACTGTAGCAACGTTCATCAAAAATGATTTCATCTTTTTGTGATAATTTTTCTCGCTGATTTGCAATCCTGTTTTCAGTCACAGTGGAAATATTTGCGGCATCAAAAGGCACCGTACTGTAGCTTGCATCCCATAAATTACCATCTGCTGTCATGGGCTTGATTGTCGCCAGTCCCAGATCACTGAGCAGCAACACCATATTGGTTTGACTGTCATTGAGTGGAACCAGGACAGGCAGGTTGCTGCAACTATTCAGGCTGCGATCATCCATTGCAAGGTTGGGTTCGCAGATATTCTCAACACCTGCATATATGTTTGAGCCATAACCACAGATGATGAGTAAACTGGAATAAAAAATTGGCTTAATGGATAAAATATTGTGCAGTTTCATTTGAATGATAAGGAATTAAATATTTTTATGGTGGGAAATGATAACAAGCAGGGAAGAGAATAAAAAGATAGAGCGTTCTCTATCTTTTTAAAAAATAGGGAGGAATGGTGCAGGGCTTTTAAAGGTAAAGCTAAAGCTTAGACTAATGACAGTGATGAGGATCACTGAAAATAAGAAAAAGCGTTTTGCCCAAAGCTGATCATTCTGAGCCTTGAATCCTAAAATACCAATGTAGAACCAGTAGGCGCAAAGCAGGTTACAGATCGCCAGAAAAACAACATTGGTGTATCCATAAACATATAGCGCATTCATGGCAAGGGTAAATAAAACCACATAGATCAGTGATTCTATTTTCGTTCTATGGATAGAGCGAGCTACAGGTAAGATCGGCACTCCTGCATTTTTATAATCATCAAAACGATAAATTGCAATTCCCCATGAATGTGGCATTTGCCATAAGGCATAGGCTACAAAAATCAGTAGGGCCGCCATATCGAAATGGTGACTTACAGCCGTATAACCAATGACAGGTGGACTCGCTCCAGAAATACTACCAATAACGGTTTGATGGATTGTGGTACGTTTGGTCCACAAGCTATAGAAACCGACATAGACGACAAAACCAATCACAGCGAATAAAAACGCATACGCATTGACATAAAACCAAAGCATGCCAAAGCCAATCATACCCAACACAAATGCATAAAGCAGTGCAATGGTCGGGGAGATGGTCTTTTTAACAAGTGCACGGTTCATGGTGCGTTGCATTTTTTGATCGATGTCTTGATCAATTACATTATTTACGACACAACCAGACGCAACCACAAAAGTCGTTCCAATCAGTGTAAGTAATAATAAGAGGCAGTCTATGGAGCCTTGAGCGGCTAAGAAAAAGCCGCCCAAGGTGGTAATAAAATTACCGAAGAGAATTCCTGGCTTAGTCAGGAATAAATACTTTTTAAACATGACGACCAGTTTAGATCATCATGTTGTAGTGTAGGTAGTTCATTACCCACACAGAACCGACTAAAAGTACCGCAATACAAAGAATCGTATAGATAAATGCAATCAGGTTCCAGCGTTGTTCAGATGAGGTATTCATGTGTAGGAAATACACAAGCTGTACAATAACCTGAGCAACAGCAGTGATTGCAATCACAGTAACTAAAATGCCACGACCGAAACCACCTGCCATCACCATCCCGAATGGGATGATGGTAAGGATGACAGATAGGATAAATCCAACCGTGTATTGCTTAAAGTTACCGTGTGATGCACCAGCAGCATTATGGTCATGACTACTCATTAGAGAACTCCCAGTAAGTAAACGACGCTGAATACACAGATCCAAACGATGTCAAGGAAGTGCCAGAACAAGCTTAGACAAGCCAGACGACGTGTATTCGGCAGAGTCAAACCATTCTTCTTGATCTGGTACATCAATACCAGCATCCACACTAAACCAGAGGTTACGTGGATACCGTGTGTGCCAACCAAAGTGAAGAACGACGATAGGAATGCACTGTGCGTTGGACCATGACCTTCATGTACAAGGTGATGGAATTCATAGATTTCCATACCAATGAACGATGCACCAAAAAGGAAAGTAATGAATAACCAGGTGATCACTTGATTGACATTCTTTTTATATGATGCAAGTACAGCAAAACCAAACGTTACCGATGAGATCAATAAGGCAAATGTTTCAGTTAACACGAAGCCTAATGAATCATGGAACAGGTCATATGCACTTGGGGTTCCTGGTGGGATATGACTGCTTAATACAGCGAACGCAATGAAGAGTGATCCGAAAAGAATCAAGTCACTCATCAAGTATGTCCAGAAACCAAAGACCGTTAAGTCCGTATCATCATGTTCATGATGACCATCGTGGCCGTGGTTGTCGTGATGAAGTACTTCAGCCATTTCCTTAGTCCTTCTTCAAGTGTTTTTCAAGTAAAGCATAGCGTTCGTTTTCAATACGCTCAACTTCAGCAGCAGGAACGTAGTAATCCACATTTTTGGTGAATGAGCTTACGATCAAGCTAACAACAGCCGCAACGAATGAAACAACGACTAGCCACCAAATATGCCAGATAAGTGCAAAGCCAAGTAAAGTAATGAACATTGCAATGACAAAACCAGCAGCACGATCAGTCGGCATATGGATGTCTTCATATTTAGTGTTACGTGCGTATGCTACACCATTTTCTTTGTCAGTCCAGAAACGGTCAATGCCGCTAGCTTCTGGTACATGTGCAAAGTTATAGAACGGCGCAGGAGATGAAGTCGCCCATTCAATGGTACGGCTATCCCATGGATCGCCTGTGTAGTCCATGTTGTCCTTACGTTGTAGGAAACCAACAATGATTTGCATTAAGAAACATGCAATACCGATTGCAACAAGAACAGCACCAAACAATGCAATTGCCAAGTACGGATCCCATTCAGGGTTGTCATATGTATTCAAACGGCGCGTCATACCCATGAAACCAAGGATATAAAGTGGCATGAATGCAAAATAGAAACCGAAGAACCAGAACCAGAACGCAGCTTTACCCCATGCTTCATTCAGCTTCCAGCCAAACATTTTCGGCCAGTAGAAGATGATGCCAGCAAACATACCAAACACCACACCACCGATAATCACGTTATGGAAGTGAGCAATCAGGAAGAGTGAATTGTGTACAAGGAAGTCCGCAGGTGGAACAGCCATAAGTACACCAGTTAGACCACCGATACCGAATGTTACAAGGAAGCCAATCGTCCATAACATTGGTGTGGTAAAGCTAATGCGACCTTTATACATGGTGAATAACCAGGAGAAGATTTTCACACCTGTAGGAATCGCAATAATCATGGTCATGATACCGAAGAACGCATTCACGTTCGCACCAGCACCCATAGTGAAGAAGTGGTGAAGCCATACAACAAACGCAAGTACAGTAATCGCAATTGTTGCATACACCATAGACTTGTAACCGAACAACGCTTTACGAGAGAACGTCGCCACGATTTCAGAGTATAGACCAAATGCTGGTAATACCAGAATATATACTTCAGGGTGGCCCCAGGTCCAGATCAGGTTCACATAAAGCATTGGGCTACCGCCAAGCTCATTGGTGAAGAAATGGAAACCGAAGTAACGGTCTAGCGTCAACATTGCAAGTGTACCTGTTAATACAGGGAATGATGCAATGATGAGTACAGCCGTACACAGTGAAGTCCATGTGAAAATTGGCATATCCATCAATTTCATGCCAGGTGCACGCATTTTTATGATGGTAACGAAGAAGTTAACACCAGATAAAAGCGTACCGAGACCAGAAACCTGAAGTGCCCAGATATAGTAGTCAACACCCACACCAGGAGAATATTGAATGCCTGAAAGAGGAGGGTAAGCCATCCAGCCAGTCGCAGCAAATTCACCTAATACCAGTGAAAGCATCATTAAACCAGCAGCACCAGCAAATAGCCAGAAGCTTAAAGAGTTTAATAGTGGGAAAGCAACGTCACGAGCACCAATCTGCAACGGTACAGAGATGTTCATCATACCAACAACAAGACCCATTGCTACGAAGAAGATCATGATTACACCGTGCGCGGTGAAGATCTGGTCGTAGTGGTCAGGATGTAGATAACCTTCGCCGCCACCTTTCGCGAGGAAAAGTTGTAGACGCATCATGATCGCATCGGCAAAACCACGCAGAAGCATGACTACAGATACGAGGATATACATGATACCAATCTTTTTGTGGTCTACAGTGATAAACCACTCATTCCACAAATATCCCCATTTTTTGAAATAGGTGATACCGCCTAAAACAGCAATTGCACCAAGTGCCATAAAGACCATGGTGACAAGTACAAGGGGTTCTGTCGGGATCGAATCCCACCCAAGTTTACCAAAAATCATATCCATGTCTTATTCCCCTTGAGCAGCATGTTCTGCTGCAGCATGAGTTTCTGCTGTTGCATGTCCAGCAGAATGGTCAGCACCGTGATAGTTACTCATATAGTGGTTGATAATTGTTTCAAACAATTTAGGTTCAACTGAAGAGTAATAGGTCACAGGGTGTGGCTTGGTCGGGAACGGTTTCATCGCTTCAGCTTTAGCAAGCGCTTCTTCATCACCAGCAGCTTTAGCACGATTCACTAAATGCTCGATCTGGTGTTTAGAACGATCACCATCTTTAAGCGTTGCCAGCTCAGCCTGATCCAGCGTACCTTTCTGCACAGCTTCAGGGTTAATGCTTGTACCATTACCAGCTTTAACTGCTTCTACCCATTGCGCAAATTCTGGCTCAGTTACGCTATGTGCCTTGAAGCGCATTTGCGAGAAACCGTAACCTGAATAGTTTGCTGAGAAACCACGGAAAACTCCTGGCTCATCTGCTAATAGGTGAAGGTGAGTTTGCATACCCGCCATCGCGTAGATTTGGCCGCCTAACTGTGGAATGAAGAATGAGTTCATTGTGAAGTTAGAGGTTATCTTGAAGCTAATAGGTGTTTTTTCTGGGAAGCGTACTTCGTTTACCGTTGCAATTTCTTGCTCAGGATAGATAAAGATCCATTTAAACTGTTCAGCGACTGCTTGAATAGTTAAAGGTGCTTTGTCTGAATCTAATGGACGGTAAGGGTCGTACTTGTGGGAACCCCACCAAGTTAACCAAGCTAAAATACCAATAATAATGACAGGTACACCCCAAACAACGATCTCAATTGTCGTAGAGTGTGCCCAAGTAGGTTTATAGTCTGCATCTTTATTCGATGCGCGATATTTCCAACTAAACCATAATGCCATCAGGATTGACGGAATTACCACCAACAGCATTAAATAGATCGCAGTCATCATCAGGCTACTTTGACCTTGACCAACTGGACCTTTATTGTTTAGAAGTACCATATCACCGCCACACCCTGTCAAGAGCGCAGCCATCGTTGATAAAGACAATACAGCTAAAATCGTTTGTCTCATTTTACAACCTCGGTGAAGAGTCCCATTCCCTAAATAAATTATGGGATAGCGATTAAAGTGTCGCATGATTGATAAGAAATAATTGTGAATTGCTTAGCAATCATGCGACACCGCTACGTTGTAGGGCATTATGCCTCATATTGAAAAACTAAGCTACTGATAAAGTAGCCTGAAATACTTGTTTTAAAACCCGATTTATTTTGTAGGGATTGGATTAAAGCCCTATCTTTTTTTTATATATCAACACGCTATATTGAAAGGCTGTATAAAATGTATTTTATATACAGCTTTATGCAAATAATTGATGAGGCTTATTTCTGAACCACCTTGGTCTTTGCCAATTTGTCATGTAATGCCTGACGATTTTTCCCCAAGGCAAACAGCGATTCAATCACGGAAATCAGTGGCACAATGATCATGTTTAAAATAACAAAAACCATACTTCTGAGCCAGAATGCCCTTACTGAGCTGACAGGAGCAGACGTTTCAGCATCCACAATCTTGATTTTTAGCAATTTCTTGCCAATGCTTTGACCTGATTTTCCAATCAGGAAAGCCTGTACCATAAGCATGGCAATGATATAGACACACATGGTCATCCAGGCATGGGTGGGAATAATCGCAAGAATTTCAGTCTGGACTTTCTGGGCTAGGGCAATGTCTGATGAGCGGTCTGCCATCAGTCGAAACAGTTGTTCATTCAACTGGGTAAACTTTTGTGCCTGTTCGGGTGTAAAAAAAGCAGTGAGGAGGAATGTTGCGGGAAACCACAAAAATACATCAATCAATTTTGCAAAAAAACGTGAATGGATCGGGGCCAACTGAGATGTCTTTTGTTCGACTTTGATATTAAATGCTGAGTTGGGATGAGTCTCAGTTTTAATCTGGGCACTAAAGGGAGCGTAACCTACAGGTTCGTATACCAGTTTACCTTGTGTAAGTTCACCAAGCGTTTTCCATTCTGCCATACCCTCATGCCAGGCCAAATCTGTGAGTAGAACTTGTTGACTGGCAAGCATTTGGTTCACTTGTTCTAAACTATAAGGTCCAGCTTGTTGGTTGTTACGAGCCAAGTAAATTTGCATAATTTTAAAATCTCAATGACTAAAGATAAAAAAGACCCTGCGAAAGAGGGTCTTTTTCTAAAAAAAGACTAGGCTTTCTTGATTTGTTCTTCAGCAAGGAAGAACCAGGTATCAAGCACTGAGTCAGGATTCAGTGACACAGATTCAATACCCTGTTCCATGAGCCATTTAGCCAGGTCAGGGTGGTCAGATGGACCCTGACCACAGATACCCACGTATTTGCCTGCTTTGCGGCAGGCATGAATTGCCATGGAAAGAAGTGCCTTAACCGCTGGATCACGCTCATCAAACAAGTGAGATACGATACCAGAGTCACGGTCCAGACCCAGTGTAAGTTGTGTTAAGTCATTTGAACCGATAGAGAAGCCATCAAAGTGCTCAAGGAATTGCTCAGCCAATAATGCATTGGTTGGCAATTCACACATCATGATGATTTTTAAACCGTTCTCACCACGTTTCAAGCCATTTTGGGCAAGCAGTTCGATCACACGTTTTGCTTCGGAAACCGTACGAACGAAAGGAATCATGATTTGAATATTGGTGAGACCCATTTCATCACGGACTTTTTTCAGCGCACGGCATTCAAGCTCGAAACAGTCACGGAAGTTGTCAGAAACGTAACGGCTGGCACCACGGAAGCCCAGCATTGGGTTTTCTTCTTCTGGCTCGTATAACTTACCACCAATCAGGTTTGCGTATTCATTTGACTTGAAGTCAGACATACGCACAATCACAGGTTTTTCAGCAAATGCGGCTGCCAGCGTTGAAATGCCTTCAACCAGTTTTTCAACATAGAATTCGATTGGGGAAGAATAACCCGCAGTACGTGTCATTACAGCGGCACGGGTTTCTCTCGGCAGGCTCTCAATGTTCAACAAGGCTTTTGGATGCACGCCGATCATACGGTTGATGATGAACTCTAGGCGTGCAAGGCCAATCCCTTCATTTGGAATCTGGGCAAAGTCAAACGCACGGTCAGGGTTACCCACGTTCATCATGATCTTGAACGGAAGCTTTGGCATCGAGTTGATCGAGTTACGTTGAACCTCAAAGTCCAGTGCACCCTCATAGATGAAGCCCGTATCACCTTCGGCACAGGAAACAGTCACTTCCTGACCATCCGTTAACAGTTCAGTGGCATTGCCACAGCCCACAATTGCAGGAACACCCAGCTCACGCGCAATGATTGCCGCGTGACAGGTACGACCACCACGATTGGTGACAATCGCAGCGGCACGTTTCATGACTGGTTCCCAATCTGGATCGGTCATGTCGGATACAAGTACGTCACCATCCTGAACCTTGTCCATCTCTTTAATTGAGGTCACAACACGGACCTTGCCAGAACCAATGCGCTGACCAATTGAGCGGCCTTCACAAAGCACAGTACCTTTTTGCTTAAGCAGGTAGCGTTCCATCGTGCCGACATTCTGACGGCTCTTCACTGTTTCTGGGCGTGCCTGAACGATATAGATTTGACCATCGTCACCATCTTTTGCCCATTCGATGTCCATTGGGGAACCATAATGTTCCTCAATGATCATTGCCTGTTTTGCAAGTTCATGCAGTTCATGGTCGTTCAATGCAAACTGTTGACGTTCTGGCTTTTCAACATCAACCACAACAACAGATTTACCAGCGGCACCTTCTTCACCATAAATCATTTTCTGGTGCTTGGAACCCAGGTTGCGGCGTAGGACAGCGTGTTTACTACCCTTTAAAAGTGGTTTTGACAGATAGAATTCGTCAGGGTTGACGGCACCTTGCACCACCATTTCACCCAAGCCATAAGATGCTGTAATAAACACCACATCACGGAAACCCGATTCGGTGTCAAGGGTAAACATCACACCCGCAGCACCAGTTTCAGAGCGAACCATGCGTTGCACACCCGCAGAAAGGGCAACCACACTGTGTTCGAAACCTTGGTGGACACGGTAAGCAATGGCACGGTCATTATAAAGGGAAGCAAAAACTTCCTTAATTGCAATCAGGATGTTGTCAATACCGCGAATATTGAGGAATGTTTCCTGTTGGCCTGCAAATGAGGCATCTGGTAAATCTTCAGCGGTTGCAGAAGAGCGTACCGCCACGGCAATGTCTGGATTACCGTTTGAAAGTGCTGCAAATGCTTCACGAATTTCTTGTTCTAATGCGGCAGTCAGTGGAGTATCAACAATCCATTTACGGATTTTTGCACCTGTTTCAGCAAGTGCAAGCACATCATCAACATTCAGTTGAACCAGTTCAGCCTGAATTCGAGCATTTAAGCCGCTTTGATCCAGGAACTCACGATAGGCAGCCGCAGTTGTTGCAAAACCACCTGGTACCGATACACCAGCATTGGATAAATGACTGATCATTTCACCCAGAGATGAGTTTTTCCCACCTACGAGTTCGACATCGTGTTTCCCTAATTTTTCCAGACCGATTACGCGCGCTTCCAAAGTATTTACTCCACTTTTTTTGCAGTATGAATGACTATCATTGGTATGAAATTATACGAAAGTGCCTAGATATAGTGTTTACTAAGCGACAGTCATGTTAGATGAGTTTACTATAAAGATTATAGTGCACTAAGACAAATGTTTAAGGAGAATTTTGATGCCCGAAAGTAAACAAATTAAACGGAGCGTATTTTTTATATCAGATGGTACGGCAATTACCGCAGAAACCCTTGGACATTCACTACTTGCGCAATTTCCAAACGTGGATTTTGACATTCATATCATGCCTTATATTGCCACTGAAGAAGCTGCTATGGTCGCGGTTGCAGAGATCAACGCATGCCAGTCCCGTGATGGTTCCCTGCCACTGGTTTTTGACACTTTGGTTGACCCATTGGTACGCGACATTATCAATACTGCCAAAGCCGTTAATTTGGATGTGTTTGAGGGTTTAATCAGTAAACTTTCAGAAGAGTTGGGAACACCGCCAACCACATTGGTTGGGCAGACCCATGCGGTGACTGACTCTGAATATTATAAGGCACGTATTGATGCGGTTCATTTTGCGCTGGACAATGACGATGGTGCCCGAACACGTCACTACGATAAAGCCGATATTATCCTGATTGGTGTGTCACGTTCGGGTAAAACGCCAACCTCGATTTACCTGTCATTACAGTTTGGTATCCGCGTGGCAAACTATCCACTTACTGAAGAAGACCTGGACGACAACCGTTTACCAAAAGTTCTAAAAGAGCATAAAAACAAGCTGTTTGGTCTGATGATTGATGCAGAACGTCTGGTTGCGATTCGTAATGAACGTAAGGCCAATAGTCGCTATGCAAGTTTTAGCCAGTGTCAGATGGAACTGCGGGCGATTGAGGGGATTTATATTTCAGAAGGCATTAAATATTTAAATGTCACTGAAATGTCGATTGAGGAAATCTCAACCCGTATTTTACAAATGACAGGTTTAAAACGTCGTATTGGCTAAATATGATATTCAAATGAGAAGCGTGGGTGATGGGCTACGCTTTTTTATTTTGAAGAAATAAAACTGGGAACATCATAATGAAAAAACTTGTTTTGTTATTGCCATTTATTTTCGTGACACAAACTTATGCTGAGACACTGGCCAAATTTGAGAAGCAACTGGTAAAGCAATACGACCAGAAAGCTTTTTATGAAGTCAATCAGGAGATTGAGTCGGCTGTGGTGAACAGGATTAAGCAAGATCCATCCAGTTTTAATTATTCCTTTCCTGCTTTTCAGGACCATTATAATTTACGCATTCATTTTTCCCCTGACAAAAGTTTAAAGTTTTATACATTCGATATTGGCAGTGGTGGCACAATGGGAGAATTTTCTTCCTATGTGCAGACTCAAAAGGCAGGCAAAACGGTTTTAACCCCAATTGACACGGGTTTTATTCTGGATGTCAAACAAACCCAGTTATCTCAACAACCTGTTTATTTTGTGGAAAATTATTATAAAGCCAGCAGTTGTATGGGGGCCTATGCAATGAATGCCTTTAAACCAACACAAACAGGTGCAGTTCAGACATTCAAAGTTTTCCAAACCAAAAAAGCGCAACTTGATGCCATTCAGGTTGATTTTGACTGTAAAAACCATGAAAGCTCGGATGAGGCACCTGATTACATCCGTACAGATAAAAACTTGAATAATATTGATATTATGTTGCTGGATAAAAACTATAAACCGCAAGGCAAGTATTTACGTTACAGCAAGAAGACTACCTCCTATCAATACATGGGTGTGGTGAAATAAGCATTGCGGAACAGGGTAATACTTATTTCAAAATAGGATTGTCTACTGGTTTTTTAGCTCCATGAGCAAGCTAAAGTTTTCCAGACGTTTAGGTGTGTCGTAAATATCACAGGTGAAGATAAACTCATCCACATCATATTGTGCGGCAATTTTTTCCAACCCCGCTTTGACAGTTTCCTGCGAGCCAATTTGAGCCATTGCATAGAAATTCTGAATGGCGAGTTGCTCAGCGCTGCTTGCCAGCCCTTGTGTTGATTCAATTGGCGGTTTGAGTTTTAGGCTGTGTCCCCGAATCAGGTTTAAAATACGCTGATAAGAACTGGTGGCTAAATATTGTGCCTCTTCATCTGTAGCGGCAACAACGGTGGGTACACCCATTGAAACATACGGTTGATCCAAATATTCAGATGGCTGGAAATTATCCCGATAAATCTGGATGGCCTGTCCCAACATTCTTGGCGCAAAATGTGAGGCAAAGGAGTAGGGAAGCCCCAACTTTGCGGCAAGCTGTGCGCTAAACAGGCTTGAACCTAGCAACCAGACGGGTACATGGGTGCCCTGGCCTGGAGTGGCAATGATTTTCTGGTTGGGTTGCGGGTCTTTAAAATATTGCAGAATTTCCAGCACATCCTGCGGGAACTGATCTTCAGTTTCCTGATGGCCACGGCGTAAGGCCCGCATGGTCAATGGATCAGTTCCAGGGGCACGGCCTAAGCCAAGCTCAAAACGGTTTGGGTAGAGTGTCGCCAGTGTACCAAATTGCTCAGCCACCACCAAAGGTGCATGGTTTGGAAGCATGACACCACCTGAACCCAGGCGAATCTTTTGGGTGTGGGCGGCAATGAAGCCCAAGAGAACAGCGGTTGCCGAACTGGCGATGCCATCCATGTTGTGATGCTCAGCTAGCCAAAAACGTTCATATCCCAGCTTTTCAGCATGCTGAGCCAATTCAAGTGCGTGGCGTAGAGAAAACTCAATATTTTTATCCTCTCTAACAGGCGCCAACTCTAGAATGGAGAACTTTATGTCTTTTAATATTTTCATTGCTGATTCTCAAAACCATATATCGAAATAATACGATATAAGTTTGGTTTTGTATATCGTTTTTATTCGATTTAATGTTTCTATATTTGTAGATGAAAATGTATAAATAAAAAAAGGCACTCGAAAGTGCCAAAGGGGTAAGGATAAAATCTATTAACGATGTTTGTACCAGCCATGATGCTTGCCATTGTCATGACGATAGTTATAGCGTGAGTTGTAGTAGCGGCGGTCATTGTACGAACGGCGGTTGTCATAACGACGGTCATAGCGTTCCTCTTCGGCACGATCCTGACCCACTTTTTGACCCAATGCCGCACCACCAGCCGCACCCAGTGCCGCACCGATATAACCACCATTGGTTCCACCCATGTTACGGCCTACGGTATAACCACCAGCACCACCTAGACCACCACCAATTGCGGCTTCAGTACGGTCACGCTTATTGCTGGATGCTGCGGCACCACCTGCGCCACCAAGTGCAGAACCAATCATGGCACCTGTCTGTCCGCCAAGCTGTTGACCAATCGCGGTACCCACCACACTACCAAGGGCAGAGGTTGCTGCAACACGTGTTGCGTTGTCTGCATGCGCAACAGACACCATTGACGTGGTTGCCAGGATAACGCTACATAACCAGATATTCGATTTCATGGGGAAACTCCTTGTCCCTTGTTTTGGGACAGCATTTTTTTACTTGAGACCAATTTAGCAGGACATTTGAGTGAAAATGTGGAGCAGCTCCCCATGTGTACGATGTTTTAATGAGGGTTTTGTATATGTTGTATTGCAGATGGAGGGAATATGAATAAATTATAAAAATAAAGAATGAATGTTCAGCGAACAGCGGCGAATAGTTTAATCGAGTACAATAAAGTGATTTCGCTTAGGATGCTTTTATGCTGCTGGAAAAAATTTTGCAATCTCAAGGCTTTGGTTCACGTAAATATTGCCAGCAGTTGATTAGGAATGGTTCTGTCCTTATTGAAAATCAGGTTTGTGACAATCCCAAACAGAACTTTAATACGGATGATCTTAATTTCACTGTTTTTGGTGAACCATACCAATATAGGGAAAATGTCTATATTGCCTTGAATAAGCCACAGGATTATGAATGTTCGCATCAGGCGACACATCACCAAAGCGTATTTAGCCTACTACCTGAAATCCTGATTCATCGCGGTGTGCAATGTGTGGGGCGCTTAGATCAGGATACGACAGGATTACTATTATTAACGGATGATGGTCAGTATCTACAGTCACTGACGCATCCCAGAAAGCATGTACCCAAGATTTATCATGTCACCACAGCCGATCCAGTGACTCCTGAACAAATTCAGGCTCTGGAGCAGGGTGTCGAACTTCGTAATGAAAAAGGGATTTTCGCTGCAACAGATGTACAGTTGATTTCTGCGAACCAGCTTTCCATGACGGTTCATCAGGGTGTATATCATCAAGTTAAGCGTATGCTTGCCGCTGTAGGCAACAAGGTTGACGCGTTGCATCGTCATCAAATTGGGCAGCTTGAACTACCTGGTTTAGCGGAGGGTGAATGGATATATTTAACGTCTTCGCAAAAACAGTTAAGTCAAAATATTGTGCTGGATTACTGATTATTTTAGAAAACAGTGGAAAGTCTTGAACTCATCGTCCCGAATAAAGCCCATCTGCTCATAAAGACGGTGGGACTGGTAATTGTTCTTTTGTGTTTCGAGACTGATACGTTGGGCATTTTCATGGCGGGCGAAGAGAATGGCGGTATCAATCAATTGTTTCGCTGAACCTTGTTTGCGGAAAGATGGTGTCACATAAACATCATCTAAAATATAGTAGGTTTCACAGGCAACAGAGGAAAAGGCGAGATAAAGCATAACAAAGCCTGTAAATACATCATCCTTAACATGGATAAAAATGACACTGTCTTTATTGTCGAAACGATGTTTGAGAAATTGATAGGATTGTTCAATATTTGATGATGCGCCATAGAACTGACGGTATTCGTCAAATAGGACAGCAAGTTGATGAAGATCTTCTTTTGTGGCTCGCTTAACAATCATCCTGACCTATCCTTAAGCTTATCGTTCTATTTGGAATCACAGGATAGCGAAAAAAATTCAGCTTAAAAAATAAAAACTTGTGTATAAATGCAACATTGTTAAGTTTTGTCACTTTCGCCTAAAAGTGCGTTGAGTTCTTCAAACAGGTCTTCGTGGTCATCTTCAATATGATTGGAAGCAGGATTTTCGGCAGAATGGTTGGCTTTTGACTTACGCAGTTTAAGCAACTGTTCCATATTGATATTCTGGTTTTCAATCGCAAAGGGAATGGATTTGGTCAGTACCACCTGTTTAAAGAAAAGTCGTACAGCCTGAGCAGGGGAGATACCGAGCTGCTTAAAAACGGCAAACGCCTGTTTCTTTTCCTGGGAATCAAGTCGAACCTGATAAACTTCTGTTTTTCGCATGAAAGATATGACCAAATATTTTTAGTTATCGTCATGTATTTTAAACGATCACAGGCTAATTTCAATATTTTTGAAGTGAAAATAGTGATTTTTTGTCATTACGTTGTGTTTACAGTGTGAGTTCAAAATTAGAAATAAAATGCATTTCCTGCTGGGAAATAGGATCAACAAACTGAATCTGCTTGGCCAGTAATTGCAACGGGCAGCTAAAATCATCATCCGCCTTATGCTGAACAGTTGGATAAAAAGGGTCGTGTAGGATTGGGATACCCAGATAATTGAGGTGTACACGGAGTTGATGTTGTTTGCCTGTTTTGGGTTTAAGCAAATATTTGGCATGATGCTGTGTCTGTTCCAGCAATTTTATGTGTGTTTCTGTATTGCTCGGTTTTTCTGGATTAATTTGCATGGTGTAAAAAGGATTACCCTTTTCTAGATGCAGTTGAATACTCTGTGGAAATTTGAGTTCGGGATGATAAGCGGCAATAGCATGATAGACTTTCTGGACTTTGCGTTCGGCAAAAAGTTGTTGGTATATTCCGCGCGATTCAGGTTTTTTGCTGAATAAAACCACGCCTGCCGTTTCCCGATCCAGTCGATGAATCGGGGTTAGGTCTTGATTGCCTGTTTGTCTTTTCAGGCGAACCAGTAAGGTTTCCTGAACGTATTGTCCAGTTGGTGTCATGGTCAGGAAGTGAGGTTTATCCACCACCAGTAAATCTTCATTTTCAAATAAAATTTCATGCTGAAAAGGCACATGAATTTCATGCGCCAGAAAACGATAATAAAAAATATGGGTATTTGCTGTATAGGGACTTTCCAGCGTCAGGATTGAACCATCAGCAGCGTAAATCAGTTGGTCTGCAAAACGCTGTTGCCATTCTTGCGGCTGAATATGGGGGAAATGCTGGCAAAGATATTCAAAAACTGTGTTTACAGTGAGGTCATTGGGTAAAAAGACTTTGCTGGCACTGACACCATTGATGAGAGGTGGAGTAAAACTTTCAATAATATTCATATTATTTGAGTGAGGCTGAATGGTGGAAACGAGGTATAAATCCCTCATCAAATGCTTTAACAAAAGATTCTGGCGTGAGGACGTTCACAATCAGGTCATTTGGTAATTCAACTTCCTGTTGATAGCCATCAAAAGACCAAATCAAATAATGATTGTCTTTAAAGATCACGATTGCTTTTGAGTCATGCTCAAAGAAAGTGCCAATTGGTAAATCAGAAATTTTGGCTTGAAATGTTTTCTTGTTTTTATCTGCTGTTAGGCGGTCTTGATGAATTTTTTTATCTATCTCTTTTACAGGTAGTGAAATACCAGTGTTGTTTGCATGAATCCATGCATTTTTAAACTGTTTATAGCGCTGGTTTTGACATTCTCCACAAGGACGGTGACCTGCCGCCAAGGCGGTTGCTTCATCTAAAAAGAACAGTTCAGAATAAGACTGACCAAAAACCTCTCTTTTGACATTACCGAATATGGTTACGCAGTTGATCCATGATTGAGTGGAAAATTGCTTAATGATTTGCTTGTCTGCATTATGCAGCTTACCACCTCGATTCCCCATTAAAGTCGCACTTTTTGAGGGATGCGTGTTCAATTTTCCCCAAGGATCAACCCGATTTTGTAGAGTCATGTCTTCTCTTTAATGTTGTAAAAAAGAACCAAGGTATTGCTATGGATTAGGCTTTGAAGCTGTGCAATGTTATCATAGCCGCCATTCCAGTTTTGTTTTATTTGCCATGTCGTATTCAGTGAAATTTACCCTAAATCATGAACAGGATACCCAAGATTTTGCACAAGTGCTTTCCCAGTATGTGCATTCAGGCATTATTTATTTAATTGGTGATCTGGGGGCAGGGAAAACCACATTCACCCGTTATTTCCTACAAAGTTTAGGGCATCAGGGTTCTGTTAAAAGTCCGACCTATACTTTGGTTGAACCGTATAGCATTCAAGGAAAAGAAATTTTTCACTTCGATTTATACCGTTTAGATGATCCCTATGAACTGGAACTGATGGGAATCCGTGATTATTTGGAAACACCTGATGCCTTATTCCTGTTTGAATGGCCATCTAAAGGTGGTGATGAGATTCCTCAAGCGGATGTGGTGATTGATATTCAGAAATCTGATGATGAACTGACGCGTTTTGTGACGTTAAGCGTAAATTCACAAGAGCTAGCGAATACTTTGCAGGAACAATTGAATGGCGCATGATTCAACACATCGTTCAACCCGTCGTATTCATACCCTTGATGCTGCCTTAGCCAACCAGATTGCAGCGGGCGAGGTAATTGAACGTCCATCGTCAGTGATCAAGGAACTCTTGGAAAACTCGATTGATGCGGGCGCAACAGAATTGATCATTCGGGTTGCCCAAGGTGGTTCAACGCTGATTGAAATCATTGACAATGGTCATGGTATTCATCCAGACGATTTATCTTTGGCAGTCATGCGTCATGCCACCAGTAAAATTAGAACTTCAGAAGACTTACATGCGATAGTGAGTCTGGGATTTCGAGGCGAGGCATTGGCCTCGATCGCAGCGGTATCCCGTTTAACCTTAACCAGTTGTCAGGATGAACAAGGGATAGGTTATCAGGTTGAGGTGAATGGTACGGCTTTTGACCATCAACAGGTTCAGGCGGTGGCGGCACAAAAAGGCACTCATATTCGCGTTCAGGATTTATTCTTTAATGTGCCTGCGCGCCGTAAATTCCTGAAAAAACCAAGTACAGAATTTGGTCATATTGAGGAAATTGTACGCCGTTTGGCTTTAACTCATTTTGACATCCGTTTTGTGCTTGAGCATAACGATAATATTCGCTTGAACCTGCCGATTGCTGATAGTGGTGAGTTGCGTTATCAGCGTGTTCAGCAGTTGTTGGGCCAACAGTTTATTCAAAATGCCTACTGGATGGATGCTGAAAGTATCAATATGCGTTTGTCTGGCTGGCTGGGGCATCCGTCTGATGCACGGGCACAGGCTGATTTGCAGTATGTCTATGTGAATGGTCGTATTGTCAAGGACAAGACCATTTCCCATGCGCTGCGTATGGCGTATGAGGGGATTTTGCATGGTCATCAACATTCCTCTTATTTGCTGTTTTTAGAGGTTGATCCTGAAAATATTGATGTCAATGTCCATCCAACCAAGCATGAAATCCGTTTCCTGAATCAACGTGAAGTGCATGAATTTGTACGTCACTATGCGAAAGCCATTTTGTCACAATTTCAGACAGCAACTGCTGATTTAGCCCAAGCCATGAAAGTGGATGCGGCGGCTGCAACAAATAGTTCAAGTTATCAACCCCAACCAAAATATCAGGAACAGTTTCATTTACATCGCGCAGACGTTGAACCTGAACCACAGCTAAACCAGCAAACAGAAGTATCAACAGATTTGCTGACTGAGTTTAATCAAAGTCGTCCACAAGCGGTTCAATACAATGTGTCACAGCCGCGTTACAGTGGTTCCACGCAAATCAACAATGCCTTAAAAAGTTATCTGGCACCTTTGCGTGAAGAGGTTGATTCTGAACAGGATCAAACAGTAGCAAAGGTGGATGAATTTCCACTGGGTATTGCCATTGCACAACTTCATGGCATTTATATTCTGTCGCAAAATACTGAGGGTTTAATCATTGTTGATATGCATGCTGCGCATGAGCGGATTTTGCTACAGCAGATGAAAGCGGCGTGGGATAAACCTGAATTCTGGATGTCACAGCAACTACTGATTCCAAAGGTGGTTTCGATTACCCGTATGCAGGCCACACGTATTGAGGACCTGCAACCTCAACTGCAACGACTGGGGCTGGAAATTGATCAATATGGTGATGAACAAGTGATCGTGCGTGGTGTGCCAGCCATTTTGCATAAGGCAGATTTTGGCAATTTAATTCCAGAATTATTGAATGACCTTGACCCGAATGATGAGGCTAGAGGTTTATTGCAAAAACGTGATGAACTGTTGGCTGGAATGGCCTGTCATGGTGCGGTTCGTGCCCATCGTCAACTCAGCCTGTCGGAGATGAATGCTTTATTGCGCCAAATGGAGCAAACCGAGTTTGCCAGCCAATGTAACCACGGTCGCCCCACCTGGCGGGCATTTCCACTACATCAACTAGATAAATTATTTGCTCGAGGAGAGTAGGGTTTCATGTCAAATCAATTGCCCGTGATTAATTTAATGGGGCCTACCGCAAGTGGTAAAACTGCTTTGGCATGTGAACTGTATGAGCGTGGAAATTTTGAACTGATTTCTGTCGATTCAGCCCTGGTCTATAAGGATATGGATATTGGAACGGCAAAACCGACTAAAGAAGAGCAGCAACAATATCCACATCATTTGATTGATATTATTACACCGCTGGAAGTGTACTCGGCAGCCCAGTTTGTTGAGGATGTTTGCCCCTTGATTGATGATATGCATGCACGGGGCAAGACACCGATTCTGGTCGGTGGGACCATGCTGTATTTCAAGTCCCTGCTTGAGGGGCTTGCCGATAACCTGCCCAATGCGGATCAGGCGATTCGTGATGCCATTATTGCCAAGGCTGAACAGGAAAGCTGGCAGGCGGTTTATGATGAACTGGTTGCTGTTGACCCCATCGCAGGTCAAAAGTTTAAGGTTTCAGATCGGCAACGTATTATTCGGGCATTGGAAGTGTACCGAATTACGGGTGAACCAATAACAAAACTACAGGCAGAACAACCTAAAAATCAACCATATCGTTACACTTTTTATAACTACGCCCTCATGCCAGATCGGTTAGAATTACATCAACGCATTGAGCAAAGATTGAGCAAGATGTGGAGTATTGGTTTTTTAAATGAAGTAGAGGAATTAATTAAAAAATACGATTTAAATGATAATTTACCATCTATGCGGTCTGTAGGTTATCGTCAAGCTTTAGATTTTTTATTGAAAAGTGACTTGAGTCTCAAAAATAGGGTTGAAATGGAGAACAAAGCGCTATTTGCGACACGGCAACTTGCCAAACGTCAATACACTTGGTTACGTTCTTTGCAAGAATTACACGATTTTAAAACTTACGTGACGATAAAGCAGGCGAAAGAAGACTTGCGAAACTTCTTTGGATAAAGCAAAATTCGCAGGCTGTCTTTTTATAATTTTTAGTTAAAAAATAAAGATAGTTTTTTTGCGCTGATTTAAAATTTTTTGGAGTTAAAAATGTCTAAAGGTCAAACTTTACAAGATCCGTTCTTAAATTCTCTCCGTAAAGAACGTATTCCAGTTTCTATTTTCCTTGTGAACGGTATTAAATTGCAGGGGCATATTGAATCTTTTGACCAATATGTGGTTTTACTTAAAAACACAGTAAGCCAAATGGTTTATAAGCATGCGATTTCTACTGTCGTTCCTGCACGCAACCCACGTCCAGCTGGTGCTCAAGGCACTGGTGGTTTCCCTGCACAAGGTGCTGCTGGCGGCTTTGGTGGTGGTCAGGCTACAGGTGGTGGCTTCGGTGGTCAAGGTGGTGGCTTCGGTGGTCAGGGCGGCTTCGGTGGTCAAGGTGGCTTCGGTCATCAGGGCGGCTTCGGTGGTCAAGGCGGCTTCGACGGCGAAACTAAATTTGAAGATGGTCAAGAAGACGAAAATAATCGTTAATTGATTGATGTTCTTTAAAAAATGCCAGTCTTATTTCAGACTGGCATTTTTTTGTGTCTAAAAAGCTAGAATACATCTCATGGAAATTATTGTTGCGGCTGCCTGTTGCAGCGTCATTGTGTCAATCTTGCTGAAATATCTAAAAGAAAAAGGTTTTGATGTTTGGCAAATGATTGCGTGGAACTATTTAAGTGCAAGTGTGTTATGCGCTTATTGGTTTAAAACGGATATTACCCATGTTTCATGGCAGCATACGCCGTGGTGGCTGATTTTAATTTTGGCGGTGTTGTTACCTAGCATCTTTCTATGTTTAGCCAAGTCATTGCAGTTTGCGGGTATTGTGAAAACAGAAATTGCGCAGCGTTTGGCAGTGATCCTTTCTTTATTGGCTGCCTATTTTATATTTGGTGAGCAGTTTAGCCAGTTAAAGCTGATTGGTGTTGCTTTGGGTGTGGTGGCAATTTTGGCGATTATTCTTGGGCAGGCGGCGGAGAAAGCCACACAAGGCCTAAATCTAAAATCTGCCCTGTTTCTGTTTTGTGTCTGGGCAGGCTATGCTGCGGTTGATATCTTACTTAAATATAGCAGTAGTCTGGGCCTACAGTTTGCAGTCACATTGAATCTCACCTTTATTATGGCATTTGTTTTATCAATTGCCTATCTCTCCATCACCCAGCCGAATTGGCAGCCCAAGAATATTTTTGCAGGTCTAGTCCTTGGTGCAATCAATTTTGCCAATATTGCCCTGTATGTTAAGGCACACATGATGCTGAAAGACACACCAGCAATTGTGTTTGCGGGTATGAACATTCTTGTGGTGATTTTTGGGGTAATCAGTGGGGTGGTGCTGTTTCGGGAAAGGCTTAAAGCCTATACATGGATTGGCCTGGTCTGTGGAGTACTGGCTGTATTGTGTTTGGCAAAAGCGATGATGTTGTAGCGGCTAATGGTTTCATTCCATCAGAACACCACATTTTAATTCGGGCAGATAGTTAATCTGCCCTTACAAACAACCACAATCATTATGATAATTATAAACGGGTAAAAATCACATCATCCGCAAGGCGTGATTTGGGTAGCTTCGCATTGAAATCATTTTCACTACGATAGCCCAAAGCTACAATCACGGAGGCTTTCAAGCCTTTTTCAGCCAAACCAAATTCATGGTTAATAATATTTCTGTCAAAGCCTTCCATTGGTGTGGCATCAATATGTTCAAGGCCTGCGGCGAATAACAGTTGTCCAAGTGCAATATAAGTCTGGTTTTCCATCCATGCTGCAAGATTCTTGAGTTCATTACGGTAAAATTCAACATAACCCGAACGGGTATCTCGTTGTCCCTGCTTTGCTGCCTCATCCTTAAAGCGGCCACTGTTATGGTCCTGTTCAAGTAACTGCTCAAGATATTCATTAGAAATATCGGTGCGTGTACAGAAAACCAGGGTATGTGAAGAATTGAGCACTTTTGCGGCATTATAGGCATAGCCACCTGTTAAACCTGCTGCAATACGTTGTTTTGCCTCATCTGTTTCTGCGATCAGAAAATGCCAGGGCTGAATATTCACGGAAGAAGGACTAAAACGTAAAATTTCTAATAATTTTTCAAACTGTTCTTTTGGAATTTTTTTACTCGCATCGTATGCCTTGGTGGTGTAACGTGTTTTTGCGGTATGTAGGGAATCCATCTATTATCAACCAAATAAAAAAATCAGTTTATTTTACTGGATCTATCAGGTAGGAAAAGTGTCTAAATGTGATTTGAATATAGATAAAAGTCGAATGGAGCAAAGGTCAATAGAGCCACTTTTTAAAATCCAGGCTGCTATTTTCTTGTTCGTTAATTTCTAGAATCCATGCAGAGTCTGCTCGCCAGTCACCCAAAACAATACGTTGTTTATTGCCCAACAAATGAATTTCTGGACGGTGGGTGTGACCGTGAATTAAAAAATCCACCTGTTCTATCACTGATTCTACAGCCTGGGCATTCACATCCATGATGTCATAATTTTTGAGCTGTTTGGTTTCACTGCTCTTTTTACGGAAACCATTGGCAAGTTTCTGTCTAAAACTTAAGGGGGTTCGTTTCAATAAACCCAGCAGAACTGGATTGCGGATTACGCTTCTAAAGCGTTGATAGGCAATGTCATCAGTACATAGGGCATCGCCATGCTCCAGACGGAATTTTTGATGGTTAATTTCCAGCGTATAGACATCAGGGAGTAGGATTCCATTAAATTGCTTGAGGAAATTTTTTCCTAAAACAAAATCACGATTACCGACCTGAAAATAAACCTGATTGCCTGCATGACTGAACTCTTTTAAAGCCTGAACGATTTCATCCAGCCAAGGGGCGGTGTAGTCATCCCCAATCCATGCGTTAAACCAGTCACCTAAAATATAGAGCTGGGTGTTTTTATATTGATATTGTTTTAGTAAGTCTAAAAACCCCCGAACCAGTCGAGGGTGATCAGGTGACAAATGCAAATCTGATATAAACAGATGGGTCACAAAGAATCCTGTTGGATCAAATTATTCAGAGATAATTTTAGCAGATTCAATCACAACGTTCTCTAAAGGAACATCTGCGTGATAACCACGGTTACCTGTACGCACGCCTTTAATTGCGCTTACAACATCCATACCTTCAACAACCTTACCAAATACTGCATAACCCCAGCCTTGTGCGGTTGGCGCTGTGTGGTTCAGGAAAGCGTTGTTTTTAACGTTGATGAAGAATTGGGCAGATGCAGAGTGAGGCGCCTGGGTACGTGCCATTGCGATGGTGCCTTCATCGTTGCTTAAGCCGTTGTCCGCTTCATTTTCGATTGAGTCACGGGTTGCCTTTTCTTTGAAGTTCTCGTCCATGCCACCGCCCTGGATCATAAAACCATCAATCACGCGGTGGAAAATCACACCGTCATAGAAACCGTCACGTACATATTCTAAGAAATTTTCAACCGTTTTTGGCGCTTTTTCAGCGTTAAGCTCAAGAACAATACGACCTTTATTGGTATTTAATTCGACTTGAGGAAAACTCATTACATTAATCTCCTAAACATGGGCTTGTGACCATGGGTTTTTGGTTGAGAGAAGCATAAGCAAACTGTAAACTACAAGGCAAGTAAAAAACGTTAAAATCTTTGATAAAAAGCAAAGATTGCGTTTTTATGTTCTATTTTTTTAACCGTAAGAAGTGATTTACACCCTATGAAGCCAAATGATGTTGTTTCAGAACTGCCAAAGACCCCGACACCGAATACTCATGCCTCTGTCGATGCTGCGCAGCAAGAACAACAGGCAGGCTTGGACTTTGTACGTCAGGTGATTACCGATGATTTAAAAGATGGCCGCACCCAGAAAGTGGTGACACGTTTTCCACCTGAGCCAAATGGTTATCTGCATATCGGCCATGTAAAGGCGATTTGTCTGAACTTTGGAATTGCCGAAGAGTTTGACGGCGTATGTAATTTGCGTTTTGACGATACCAACCCTGATGCTGAAGAGCAGGAATATGTCGATGGGATTGCCAACGATGTGAAATGGCTGGGCTTTCACTGGAATGGTGAGCCTCGCTATGCTTCTGGTTATTTTGACCAGCTTTATGCATGGGCGGTTCAATTGATTGAACAGGGTGATGCCTATGTGGATTTACAGACACCTGAAGAAATCAAGTTGAACCGCGGTAGCTTTGTGGAGCCAGGTAAAAACTCGCCATACCGTGATGCGACTGTGGAAGAAAACCTGTCTCGTTTTGAGCAGATGCGTAATGGTGAGTTAGGTGAGGGTAAAGCGGTTTTACGTGCCAAAATTGATATGGCAAGCCCGAATGTACACATGCGTGATCCAATCCTTTATCGCGTGTTGCACTCAGAACATCACCAGACAGGTGACAAGTGGAAAATGTATCCAATGTATGACTATGCTCATCCATTGTCTGATGCAATTGAGGGTATTACCCACTCACTCTGTACCCTGGAGTTTCAGGACCATCGTCCGTTTTATGACTGGGTGGTTGAGAAAGTCCACTCTCAGGCTGTGCCACGCCAATACGAATCATCGCGTTTAAACATTGACTATACCATCACCTCTAAACGCAAGTTGCGTAAGCTGGTTGAGGGAAATCATGTTCATGGTTGGGATGATCCGCGTATGCCAACCGTGGTGGGGATGCGTCGTCGTGGTTTTACCCCAGAGGGCTTGCGTGATTTCTGTAAGCGTGTTGGTGTGTCAAAAACTGATGGTATTGTGGATGTGGCAATGCTGGAGTTCTGTATCCGCCAATCGCTAGAAAATGCGGCAGCACGTGGTATGGCAGTGTTGAATCCTTTAAAAGTGACGCTCACCAATTTGCCAGAAGAACTCGATTTAACCCATGCACGTCATCCGAATGTGGATATGGGCGAGCGTGTGATTCCATTAACACGTGAAATCTATATTGACCGTAAAGACTTTGAAGAAGTACCACCAAAAGGTTTCAAACGCTTGATTCCAGAGGGTGAGGTACGTTTACGCCATGCTTATGTGATTAAATGTGATGAAATCATTAAGGATGCCAATGGTGAAGTGGTTGAATTGAAGTGCTCAATTGACCCTGAAACTTTAGGCAAGAATCCTGAGGGACGTAAGGTTAAGGGCGTGATTCACTGGGTATCGGCAACAAAAGGTATTCCAGCCGAAGTACGTGTCTATGAGCGTTTATTTACAGAAGCTGCACCTGATGCCGATGATGATTTTCTGGCACATTTAAATCCTGAATCTTTAAAGGTGGTTCAGGCGGTGATTGAACCTGCCTTGGCACAGGCCAAACCAGAAGACCGTTTCCAGTTTGAACGTGAAGGCTATTTTGTGGCAGACCAGTATGATCATGTTCCTGCAAAACCTGTGTTTAACCGTATTCTTGACTTAAAGGATAGTTTCAAGGTCGAGAAGAAATAACACCTATTCAAGAATGGGTAGTCAGTCAACCGAGTTAAGCGATTAACTCGGTTTTTTATTTTGTAATTGATTGGAGATAAACATATTCAAATAACATAAAAGGGTTTATTCAACAAAATATAGGTTGTTACCGTATTTTTGCGCTTGATGAACTTCAATTTATCCATAATTTGTAAAACTGTTGATTTTCCAACATAGCCTCAACAAAATTCTGTTGAGTGAAAAACATGGAAAATTTTTAATTTATATAAATTATTGATTTAAAATATAAAAACATATGGCATCTAATTTGTAATGTTAGAGGTGAATCTTTGATTGCATTTTTAACAACAAATTTGGAGCAAGACATGAGTAGAAAAATTCGATTGGGTGCTTTTATTCCCGCAACTGGACAGCATGTTGCGGCATGGCGACATCCAGAATCCCAACCCTCAAAAGCGGTAGATTTTGATTTTATCAAGGAACAAGTTCAGCTTGCTGAAAAAGGTCTATTTGATGCCTATTTTCTGGCGGATGGTTTGGCAGTGAATTTTGGACAGGCTGAAAAAACTGGGTTGAGCGACAAGGTTGCTGGCTTTGAACCTGTGACTTTATTTGCCGCATTATCCACCGTGACAAAGCATATTGGGTTTATTGCAACAGCTTCCACCACCTACGAAGAGCCTTATTTGCTGGCACGCAAGTTTGCCTCACTGGATCATTTGAGTCATGGTCGGGCGGGCTGGAATGTGGTGACTTCTGCCTCGGAAGCAGCCGCTGCCAATTTTGGCTACGAGCAACAGATTCCACATGCAGAACGTTATGAACGTGCGCAGGAATATGTCGAGCTGATTAAAAAGCTGTGGGATAGCTGGGAGGATGATGCGTTCATTCACGATAAAGCATCAGGTGTGTTCTATGATGCTGAGAAAGTTCATAACCCGAACCATAAAGGTAAATATTATTCAGTCAAGGGTGCGCTGAATGTACCTCGTACACCACAGGGCTATCCTGTGATTGTTCAGGCAGGACAATCTGGACCAGGTCGTGATCTGGCAGCCCGTTATGCCGAGGTGATTTTTACCGCCAATCAAAAACTGGAAGATGCACAGGAATTTTATCGTGATGTGAAAAGCCGTTTGGCGAAATATGGACGATCACCTGATGAGCTTCTGATTTTACCTGGGGTTTCCGCATTTGTTGGACGGACTGAGGAAGAGGCACGGGAAAAATATCAACAATTGACTGATTTAATCCATCCAGAAGCAGGCTTGGCATTATTGAGTGGTTTAAGTGGTGGCTTTGATTTCTCGGGATATGATCTGGATGGTCCATTTCCTGAATTAAGTGAGGGACAGGGCATGGTGAGCCGACCAGCCCTCATTGCCGATATTGCCAAGAAAAATAACTTTAGTATCCGTCAACTGTATGAATGGGTGGCAGGTGCTCGTGGGCACTGGCAGTTGATTGGTACGCCTGAACAAATCGTTGATCAGTTACAGGAATGGTTTGAAAATGAAGCGGCGGATGGCTTTAACATTTTGCCACCAAGTACGCCAGCAGGTTTGAATGATTTTGTGGAATTGGTTATACCTGAATTACAACGTCGTGGTTTGTTCCGTACCCAATATGAGGGTACAACTTTGCGTGAAAATTTAGGTCTGGCACGTCCAGAAAATCAATATGTGTTGGCTCGACAAGCTGCTGAACAACATAAGGCAAGCTAAGATTAAGCTAAACATTTCTAGCCTTGAAAAATGGTGGCAACTTGTCACCATTGAACTGAAAACAATGATTTGAGTGAAATATGCAATATAGAAAATTAGGTCAAACTGATATAGATGTCAGTGTGATTGCGCTGGGAACAATGACATGGGGCGAGCAAAACTCGGAAGATGAAGCACATGCCCAACTCGACTATGCTGTAGAGCGTGGTGTGAATCTGATTGATACCGCAGAAATGTATCCAGTACCACCTAAACTAGACACTCAGGGCTTAACGGAAAAATACATAGGGTCTTGGTTAAAGCAGTCGAAAAAACGTGATCAAGTGCTAATCGCAACCAAAGTGGTTGGTCCATCACGAAAATTAATTCAGGCGAGCCATTTCCGTTCGGGACAAACCAAGCTGGATCGTGCCAACATTGAGGCGGCATTGCATGAGAGTCTGCAAAGACTCCAGACCGATTATGTTGATGTATATCAACTGCATTGGCCAGACCGTAGCACCAACCATTTTGGTGAGTTAGGGTATAGCCATGTTGAAAATGAAGACACAGTTCCCATTCAGGAAACCTTAACGGTTTTGGCTGATTTAGTAAAAGCGGGGAAAATTCGTCATATTGGCCTCTCTAATGAAACGCCGTGGGGTGTCAGCCAGTTTTTAAAGTATTCTGAAAATCTGGGTCTACCGCGTGTGGTTTCAATCCAAAACCCATACAACTTATTAAACCGTAGTTTTGAAATTGGTAATGCGGAAGTTTCGATTCGGGAGCAGGTTGGTTTGCTGGCCTATTCTCCTTTGGCATTTGGTGCCCTGACAGGGAAGTATTTAAATGGTGCACAGCCTGTTGGTGCACGTTTAACATTATGGGAACGTTTTGCCCGTTATAAAGGTCAGGCGGCTGAAAATGCCATCCAGCGTTATGTGGAACTGGCAAGGCAGCACGGCATAGACCCTGCACAACTGGCGCTGGCCTATGTGAATAGCCGACGCTTTGTAACCAGTAATATTATTGGTGCAACCAATCTGGAGCAACTCAAAACCAATATTGACAGTATTGATGTGCAACTGGATGATGAAATTATTCAAGCAATTGAGCAGATTCATTTATCCCATCCGAATCCAGCACCTTAGTGTAAATAGCCTAAGCAGTGAGAAACTTTTTTAAGGGTTTCTTGTGGTGTCCTATAAAGTATGCTGATTCGTATTCACTCATAAGGTCTCTCTCCTAAGGGGGAGAGACCTTACTATATTTATGATATTCCCTCTCCTAATAGGAGAGGGCTAGGGAGAGGTAAAATAGAGGGATTAATGTGATTGCACAAAAGCAAGCCATTTAGGGTGGAGTGGTTTATGCTAGACTATGAGGAATTGAACGTTATGTTATAAATACTTTTAACATTACACATCCTGATAGATGAAAGGAATAAATAGCGAAGATGATCGGGCGGCAGCGAAACATATTGGCAACTTTGGGAATAGATGTTTGGATTCCTCGAGAAGTCGTATGCGAAAAAAATACCGCGCCGAGCTTATGGCGAGATCAAGAGGCTGAACAGATTCAGTCCTTGCCAATTCAATTCGAAACGCCAGCACAAAACAAGCCTGAGCTGCAAATAAAGCATGAACCAGTTCAGCCGATCACGATGGTTGAACCGCGGAATAATGCTGAAATCATTGTGAAACCCAAAGCTGTTGAGATGATGTCTGACAAAGAGCAGGTTATTGTCACAACACAGGTTCAAAGCTTTGAGTTGCAAATGTATATTCTGGAAAGCTGTGCAATCCTGGTGGAAAGCAGTCGATTCAATGAAGCACAGCAACAACTCTGGCAAAATATCCAGAAAGCGAAACTGGGGCAGTATGCCGAGTTAAAATGGCCTTTTCCATTGGCTGATTTTCAGGAAAGCCGTGGCTTGCCCTCCTACATTCAGGGTTTTCTGGATGCGACAGCCATGAATAAAAAGATTCTATGTCTAGGTCATCTCGATTTTATCCAGCACTCTAATATCCTACATTTAGCAAGTTTAGAAGAAATGATTGCCCAGCCTTTGTTAAAAAGACGACTGTGGCAACTGATGCAATAAAAGAGCGGAATTCCAACAATGAAGAAAGTTGTCGTATTTAGCCAAATAGACCAAGATGTTTTAGCACAGTTACAGCAAAATTATCAGGTGGTGGTGCTCAACCCAAAATTGGGTGAGATCAATGAGCAAATCCGTACTGAAGTGGTTGATGCTGATGCCATGATTGGTGCAGGACGTTTACTCAATGAAAGTAATTTAGCTCCCGCACAAAAGCTCAAGATTATTTCGACCGTCTCCGTTGGTTATGACAATTATGATGTCGATTATCTAAATCAGCGAAAAATCTGGCTGGCGAATACCCCGCATGTGCTCACTGAAACTACCGCCGATTTAGCTTTTAGTTTACTTCTGAGTGCAGCACGTAAGATTCCACAACTGGATACATGGACCAAACAGGGGCAATGGAAACGCACCGTTTCGACTGAACAATTTGGTGTGGATGTGTTCGGTAAAACGCTGGGGATTATTGGTCTGGGCCATATTGGTGCAGCCATTGCCCGACGTGGTTTTTATGGCTTTAACATGAATATCCTGTACCATAACCGCCGTGAAAAAATTGAAGTGGCTCAGGCATTCAATGCGCAATATCGTGATTTAGACCAACTATTGCAGCAGTCCGATTTTCTTGTGGTTGCAGTTGACTTAAACCATGAATCAAAGGCCCTGATTGCGGAGGCACAGTTTGACCTGATGCAGAAACATGCTGTATTCATCAATATTGCGCGTGGTTCGGTGGTTGATGAAAGTGCGCTTATTGATGCATTGCAGAAAAATAAAATCTTTGCTGCGGGTTTGGATGTATATGCCAAAGAACCATTACAAAGCTCTCCATTATTTGACCTAGCAAATGTTGTGACTGCACCACATATTGGTTCAGCCACTGTCGAAACACGCAAAAAAATGGTCAATCTGGCCTACCAAAATCTAGTTGATGCCTTGGAAGACCGTGTCCCACGCTATTTGGTTAATCCAAAATTCGAATAAATGCTTACAACTTGATTGCTGAATTATTCATCTACGCCATCTTTTTAAACTGGTGAATATTGCTACACTTGCGCCCTTTGTAATTTGTCTTTGGGGTGTTTGCTTGTGTTTGAGAAATTGGCTGAGAAAAGTTTAAATTTAATGGGATGGGAACTGGATAATCACTGGGACCTGAATGTGGATCAGTGTGTCATGATTGCCGCCCCGCATACCAGTAACTGGGATGCCTTATATGCGCGTCTGGCATTGAAAGCATTAGGTGTCAATGTACGTCTAACCATTAAAGACAGCTACATGAAACTGCCATTTGGGCCTTTTGTCCGTGCAATGGGCGGTATTGGGATCGACCGTAGTGTGAAGCAAGAGGGACAGGAACGTCCAAGCATGGTCCAACTGATGAGTGACCTGTTTAAAACGCATCCTAAATTGGTAATGCTGGTGACACCAGAGGGGACACGGGCAAAACAGGAGCAGTGGAAAACTGGTTTTTACCATGTCGCCATGACGGCAGGCGTACCGATTGCTTTAGCCTATATGGACTATGCCAAGAAAAAAACAGGAGTTGGAAAAATGATCTACCCAACAGGAAACTATGAACAGGATATGGCTGAAATCATGGCATTTTATGCTGAAATCAATGCAAAGCATCCTGAAAAATTTAGCGTTGACCAACGCTATGCGAATAATAAATAATTTGGTTGATTTCAAAAATATAAACTAAGGTGGGATTTTCCTGCCTTTTATAACACTTCGTTGCAAATTTCTCCTATTTTCAATGCTATAGTCATTTTTTATTCATACCTTAGAGAAACCACTTGAGATCTTTATTGCTCGCATGTGGCCTTTTTGCCACCACCCAACTCAGCCATACCCAGATTTTTTTGCCTACACAAAATATGGGTCAAACAGAAGTGCCTGATATTGGAAGCGGTATTGGTTTGCTTGATCAACAAAAAGAAAAGCTCATTGGTGAAAAGGTATATCGTGAAGTGCATCGCCAGATGCCCACCATTCAGGATGCATGGCTGGAAGATCAGTTTCTACAGGTATTCTCAGGTATTTTAAGTCAAACCCAACTAGGGCAACCGATTGGATTGGTCATTATCAAAGACCCCCAGATCAATGCGTTTGCTGTACCAGGTGGCTTGTTTGCACTCAATACGGGACTCATTACCTCAGCAAAAAATCTTGATGAGATTGCAGGGGTGATGGCGCACGAGATTGCACACGTCGCACAACGACATTATAGCCGTTCGCAAGAGGCATTTAAGGGACAGGGTCTATTGGCCTTGGCTGGTATTATTGTCGGGGCCGCGATTGCCTCACAGTCAGATAGTGATGTAGGCTCTGCTGTCATGCTTGGAACGCAAGCTGCCTTAATGGACAAGCAACTCAGCTATAGTCGGAATCAGGAACGTGAGGCTGACCGTATCGGCATGCAGTTTATGTACGCGGCAGGCTACAATCCGCAAAGCATGGCTGATTATTTTGAAACTATGCATCGGGCAACCAGTCGAGTCAGTTTTTTGCCTGATTTCTGGCTTACCCATCCACTCACCACAGAACGTATGAGTGAGGCGCGGTTACGTGCCAATCAGTTGCCTCAAGTCAAGTCTAAAATCTATGACCTCGATTTTGACATATTAAAATGGTACACCCAGGTTGTTTCAAATCAGGCGACAGAAATCCAGTTACAGGCGCTTGCCAATCAGAAGAATATCGCGGGCTTATTGGCGCTTAGCAAGTTTTATCTGATGCAGGGAGACTATGCTCAGGCACAGTCCAACCTTGATCTGGTTAAGGTAAAATTAAAGTCGCATATTCTGGTTCCCCTGATTCAAACCGATATTTATCTGGGACAAAACAAGTTCGATCAGGCATATGACAGCATCAGTTTACTACAAAAAACCATGCCTGAAAATCGAGCTTTATCCTATAAATTGGCTGAGGTCTTAATCCGCCAAGGCAAGATTGATCAGGCACAAACTCTGGTACAGCGCTTTATCAGAAAAAATCAGCGTGATATAGAGGGATGGCAGCTTTTACAGCAGGCGACCAATCTTGATAAAAGTTCACCACTGCAAGCGGTAAATGTGCTGTGCTATCGTGCGGAAGCTGAATATTGGTCTGGCTATGAAGAAAATGCGATTAAATCCATGCTACATGCCCAACGCTTGGCAAAAGGTAACTTGGCAATGTCAGCAAAAATTGACTCGCGCTTGAAACAGATGCAAGATGATCGCCGTATGAAAATTTAAAAATTAGGAAAAATAGAAATGATTAAAGGGCAGTGTCTATGTGGGGAAGTGCAGTATCAATATCATGGGGAAATCGAAAATAGTATTTTGTGTTATTGCCAACATTGTCAGCAGGCACAGGGCAGCATTGCAGGATGGAATAGCCCTATAGATCAACAAAAATTTGAATTTTTATCAGGGCAGGAGCAACTCAAGGAATATTTTCATACTCCAAATAAGGCCCGCGTATTTTGCCAACATTGTGCCAGTCCAATTTATTCTTATCGTACCGATTTACCTAATATCATCCGTTTGCGTTTGGGAACGGTAACTGAGGGGAATCTTCCAGCACCGCAAGAAGAATTTTTTACTGAACATAAACCAAGTTTTATTGAATTACGATAAGATGATGGTGGTAAGTCATATTCATTGATGAAGTTAAAAGATTTATGAAGAAGTTTATTTTTTTTATTTTTATGACTGGTTGTATGGGGAACAGTTTTGCTGCATCCATTGAGCAATATGTCAATGCTGTAGATAAAATTAGGGAAACCTATGCGCAGGATTTGCGCGGATTCTTACGTAGCCTAGACCCTCAGCTCTCTCAATTTAGTCCTGAGCAACAAGCTAAATATTGTGGCATTAACCAGCGTTACATTCAGGATATGTCAGGTGCGATTGAACAAAACCGTTCATCACTACCAGCACAATATGCAAGTATGACCAAGCAGGATTTAATTAAACAAGTGGTTGAGTCTAAAGAGATGCAGATGCTTGCCAAATATAATGTTCAGTGTGATTTTAAATAATAGAAAGACTTTGGGTGCATTGTTAAAAATGAATCCAGTTTAAAATAAGAGAATAAAAATGACAGGATTTGTTGCAGGGACATTGGTACATACCGAAAGAGGTTTAGTTCCAATTCAGGAAATTAAGGTTGGGGATCGGGTTTTGTCTCGTTCTGAGAATAATGAAGAAGAAATGGTATATAAATCTGTTTTAAATATTTCTTCTTCACTTGATAGTATTATTTTTCAACTTTGTTATTACAATATTAAAAATCCTATGTCTGATCTTCAAGCCCAAATATTATATTTGGCAGGTGGTAATTTAATTTGGGTAGTAAAAGATGAGGATGGAAACATCATCGACAAATGGCTTCCAGTAGAGAATATTATTGGCGGATCACAAGTCGTATTAAATAATGGAGATTTAGCTGAGGTTGACGGTATACAGGAAGTATTGAGAACGAATAATAAGAATGTTGGAGATATTTTTGATATTTTGAATGATAGACCAGAAATCTTAGTTGATTTTAGTCATGATAAACTGGAATACTATTACATTGAACATCTTTTTAGAACAAATGAAAGTTATAGGTATGAATATCATAGTGATATAGAACATAATTTTTCTGATAAAATATCTATGATGGTGGGGAACTATAATATTAAAGTTGTAAAAGAATATTTTGATTTTTTTGAAGTACGCACATGCCCTCAACCTTATACAAGGTCAGTTTATAATCTTGAAGTTGAGGATCATCATACTTATTTTGTCGGACATGACGGTATATGGGTTCATTGTTAAAAATGAATCCAATTTTTTAATTCAGTAGATTATATAAAAGGGATGGTTAAGCAAATTAGCTTAATTTTGCTTTAATTTTGGCAGAAACTTGTGCAGGATCGGCACGCCCGGCTATGATCGGACGTAGAGAATTCATCACCTTACCCATATCTTTCATGCTAGTAGCTTCTTGAGCAGCAATCGTTTGCTCAATGATAGAATCAAGTTCTTCCTCAGTCATAGCTGCTGGTAGAAATTGAGAAATAACCTCAACTTCGGCTTGTTCTTTACTAGCTAAATCATCTCGACCAGCGCCAGAAAAGGCCTTGATCGATTCTTTACGTTGTTTAATTTGTTTTTCAATGACCGCAAGAACCTGAGCATCATCAAGCTCAATGCGTTCATCGACTTCGATTTGCTTAATTGCTGCCTGTACACCACGAATAACCGTTACCGTTGCCATATCTTTGGCACGCATAGATGATTTTAATACGTCGGTAATCTGGTCTTTTAAAGTGGTCATATCAGCAGTCAATCACAAATTAATTAGTAAAGGCGAGTAGTACGTACAGATTCGCGAGTCAATTTCTTTTGATAACGCTTAACTGCAGCAGCTTTTTTGCGCTTACGTTCCTGAGTTGGTTTTTCATAGAATTCACGCTTACGAACGTCAGCTAAAACACCCGCTTTTTCGCATGAACGCTTGAAACGACGGATAGCTACGTCTACTGGTTCGCCTTCTTTCAATTTAACTTGTGGCATGTAAAATCCTCTAAGATGATGGGATAGACCTAACGTACCATTACGCCAGATCACAAGTGAAGTGCACTATTTTACTCATTTACAACTCAGATCACAAGTCTATAATAGCCCCGACATTATTTTTAAACGATGTAAAGGCAGTTAAATGATTGTTTTGGGCTTGGAAACTTCGTGTGATGAAACTGGGTTGGCACTCTATGACAGTGAACTCGGCTTGCGTGGACAGGTTTTATATAGCCAGATCAAACTGCATGCTGAATATGGTGGTGTTGTGCCAGAACTTGCTTCACGTGACCATGTTCGTAAAGTGATTCCCCTGATCAATCAACTACTTGAGCAAAGTGGTGTTCAGAAAAAACAGATTGATGCAGTTGCCTATACGCGTGGACCTGGGCTAATGGGTGCCTTGATGACAGGCGCATTGTTTGGTCGTACTTTAGCATTTGCCTTTAATAAGCCTGCAATTGGTGTGCATCACATGGAAGGGCATATGCTCGCACCATTACTTTCAGAGACCCCACCAGAATTTCCATTTGTTGCGTTATTGGTGTCAGGCGGACATACACAGTTGATGGCAGCCTATGGCATTGGTCAATATGAATTACTGGGGGAGTCGATTGACGATGCGGCAGGTGAGGCCTTTGATAAAGTCGCTAAAATGATGAAGCTGCCTTATCCAGGTGGACCAAACATCGCAAAACTGGCATTGCAGGGCGATGCTTTAGCATTTGAGTTCCCTCGTCCAATGTTACATCAAGGTTTGGATTTTTCATTTAGTGGTTTAAAGACAGCGGTTTCTGTGCAGTTGAAAAAACTGGGTAAAGAAAACCGTGATGCTGACGTTGCTGCCTCTTTTCAGGAAGCAATTGTCGATACATTGGTTAAAAAATCGGTTAAAGCCTTAAAGCAAACAGGTTTAAAACGTTTGGTGATTGCAGGCGGGGTCAGTGCAAATTTGCGTTTACGTGAGCAATTGGAAACCTCACTGAAAAAGATTAAGGCACAGGTTTATTATGCTGAACCTGCCTTATGTACCGATAATGGCGCAATGATTGCGTTCGCAGGTTATCAACGTTTAAAGGCTGGGCAGCATGATGGTTTGGCTGTCACCACAACACCAAGATGGCCGATGACTGAGTTACAACCAACCTGAAAATGGAATTGATGATTCTTGTTGGTTGATAGGCTTTAGGTCGGTTTACGTTCTTATTTTATTTAAAAATCAAACCACTATTTATATGGATGGCAATGGCTTGGAGTCAACGCTATTGTGTTAAAGTATTGGATAAATTATTTATTTTGATGAGCTAAAACTCATTAGCGGAGTTCAGAAGTTGAAAATTTCTTATGTTTTTACCTGTGGTCGATTAGAGTCTTTGTTTAAGATTCTGAATCTTATTCAATCTAATGAAAATAAAGAAAAAAATGATAAAGTGATTGAACAGTTTAGAAAGGATATTTCTTTAGGGCGAACTTTTGAGGAGACTGAACTTTATCAATTGATAGAAGACAGTGAAGAAAAAATTGTGGTCAATCGCTTGAACAATATTCTTCGGGACAAACCTGATCATCAGAATAAATTTGATTTTCAGGAATATAAAACGGGTGCCTGGTCTGAGTTTAATGACTATAAGCTGGCAGTTCGTTTCTCTAATGCCAAAACAGAGTTAAGTGAAAAGCACTTTGAAAAAACGGGTGAATACATGACCAGCCGAGGTATTGCAAAACTGACAGGTTTCAATCCAGCTAATATCAAGAATATGTTGCAACATAAAAGAGCTGTCGTGAAAAAAATGCTCATCACATTGGAAAAGTTGGCAAAAGAATATTGATAATCTCTAAAATAAAAAATTGATGCAGAGAAAATTTATTTTTCTGCATCGAGATTTAATTTAATATCTGAATAATAAGAAGAATGATAGCAATTTATTCAAGATTGTTTTTACTATGGATAAAAGCCAATTCATACACAGACCATTTCTTCTCTGATTTAAGATTATTGACTAAGTAAGCAATACACACCAATGCAATTGAAACTGATAAGGCTCACTAAAAGAGCGAGATAACAAGGTACATGTTTTAAATGTCAACAGACCCTAATTAAAAGCTTGGTCAGTTATCACATGATTTTAAGAATTGTCATTCAATAGTCATGGTTTTGTCATTTCGGAAGATTAGGCTACAGCAGTAATTTTATGGGGTAGCTATTATGATGAAGCAAAAAGTATTATTGATTTCAATTCTTACCAGTTTGGCATTAATGGGCTGTGGCAGTGACCATGATGATAATCAAAATACAGCAAAAATGTTAAGTACCGAGCAGACATTAAACTTTGGTGATCGGGATTGCTGGTTGGGTGGAACAGTTAAATTGACAGGGCAAGATAAAAATAATAATGGAATTTTAGAGACTGATGAAATTCAGCAAACCACGCCGAGTTGTATCACAGAAAATGCTTTCGCTCGGGGTGTGCAGCTCACTTATCAGGTGATGGATCATCTGAAAGGTATTGCAGATGGAGCAAAGGCGGGCAATACCATTGAGTTTAGACAGGGTGGTTTCGGTTCTGATCTAGTGGCACATCCAACCAATAAAAACCAATTTTATGCCATTACAGATCGAGGCCCCAATGCCGATTACAACTTAAATAAAGACAATGGCAAGATGTTCCCTGATCCAGCATATGTGCCGCGTATTGGTCTATTTGAAGTACAAACCAATGGCACAGTGAAAAAGATTAAGGAAATTTTACTTAAGGATCGTAATGGGCAAAATATTTCGGGCCTACCTAATGCCAATTTTGGTGCAACCAAAGAAGCAGCTTACGACATTTATGGCAAATTATTAAGCCGTCAAACAGATGAATATGGTCTAGATGCAGAAGGTTTGGTTGCCATGAAAGATGGTAGCTTTTGGGTGAGTGATGAATATGGCCCACATATTGTTCATTATGATGCCAATGGTGTAGAAATAGACCGTATTAATGCTTTTGAAAAAGATACCCGCCGTGTTGGTGGCTATTTACTGCCTGCGGAATTTGCCAACCGTCGCCCGAATCGTGGTATGGAAGGTTTAACCATTACGCCAGATGGGAAAACCTTGGTGGGGATTATGCAATCCACGATGGATAATCCAACAACAGCAGTCAATAAATCAGACTTAACCCGTATTGTAACTATTGATCTAGAAACTAAAAAGGTGAAGCAATATTTATATAAACAGGAAGGTGGAGCAAAAGCTTATTCCAACTCTGCAATTACAGCTTTAAGTAATACCAGCTTTTTAGTTTTAGAGCGAGATGGGGATTTTTATCGAGATAATCCAAGTGCTTTTAAACGTGTTTATAAAATTGATTTGCGTAATGCAACCAATTTAGAAGATATTGCTGAAACAGCTCAGATTAAACAGGATGCTAAACTGGGTTTAACCATTGATGGACAGACTTTAGAACAATATGTTTTAGCAAAAGGTTGGGATGGGTTAAAAACACAGGGTATTTTACCCCCAACAAAAACGCTGGTTTTAGATATGATTGAGAAAGTCAAATTCCCTCATGATAAAATGGAAGGGTTGTGGCTGATTGATGATAAGCGTTTAGGTTTAATCAATGATGATGACTTTGCACTATGGGTAACCAATGGTGTTCTGGAGCAGAAATATTTAGATCAGGATAAGAAAAAAATTGACAGTAATACTTTATATATTATTGATGGATTGGATTTAAAAGCAATACCGTAAATTTTTGAGATGAGAAAAGCCATCAATTGATGGCTTTTTATTTGGGTGAATTACACCATTTTTAATTGCTGCGAACCAATCCAGTGTTTTGAGAACTGGTATGCCGCACGGCCTGAACGCTGCCCACGTGCCTGACACCATCTCAGTGCCTCAGCCCGTACTGTATCATTATATTCCAGATCAGCCTTGCGAATATAATGTTCCACAATGTCCAGATAGAGCTGTTGATCCATTGGATAAAATGAAAGCCATAGTCCAAAACGATCAGAGAGTGAGATTTTTTCTTCAATCGCTTCCTGTGGATGCAACTCGGTATATTGCGGAACATCAACCTTGCGCACAGGCGTATTTTCGTGCATAAATTCAGGCAATAAGTGACGGCGGTTACTGGTTGCATAAATAATGAAATTGGTCGAACCAGATTGAAGAGAACCATCCAAGACACTTTTTAAACTACGGTAATTTTCATCTTCCGCATTAAAGGCCAGGTCATCACAATAGACAATAAACTTTTCTGGACGCTCGGCAATCAGTTTTTGAATTTTTGGTAAATCTGATAAATCGTCACGCTCAATTTCAATCAGGCGTAAACCCTGTGCTGAGTACGCCGTGAGCAGGGCGCGTACAATGGAGGATTTGCCTGTACCACGGGAGCCTGTCAGCAAAATGTCATTGGCAGGGAAACCATTTAAAAACTGTAGGGTATTTTGGATAATCTTGTCTTTTTGGCGTTCAATTCCTTTTAAATCTTCCAGATACATTTTTTTAGGTTGTTGAATTGCGACCAGTTGCTGATTTTCCCAGCGAAAAGCAATTGCTGAAAAATCAGTGGGTTGTTTTGGAACAGGGAGGACTTGCTGGAGCTGTGTTAAAACACTGGATAATGACTGGAGAATAGATTCGGGTAAATCAAGGATAGCCATAAATACAAACCAAACTCAGTGATCAATAAATAGGGATACTATCACTGCTATAGCTAAAATAAAGGAAATATCATCAAAAATATGGAAATAAGTTGATTTTATCCTTGATTGTTGCAGCTGGTTTTTGCATTGTATAAGTGCAGGATTAGAAAAATATGATGCACATCAGGATAACGAATGTTAAATAGAGTTCAAGAAAAAAAGAATACATATCAAACATATAGAATAGATGTGTTACAGGAACAATTACAACATGCCAGTTCTTATGAGGAATGGAGAGAAATTGCACTCAAATTGGACGAGGAATCAGGCACAGAAGCATGGAAATATGACAATGAATCGCCCTATTTTGATGCTGAAATTTTGTCCAAACGCTATAATCTGCTAAAAAGATATCGGCTGCACCATCGTACCCTTGACCTGATTTATGTGTTAAGGGAGGGGCTGACCTATGATTTTGCCAATATTGGGCATCCCATGTTGTTTGCTGAAACGTATATCGGCACCAAAAAAATTATAGAAAATTATGTGGATGAGGTGAGTGACTGTTTAAGGTATTTGGCATCCAGTGAATGTATAACGTTTCAGCTCAAGGAGAAAATCCAGTTTTTTGAGGAATGTCAGAAAGCCTATGGTCAGCCTGCCTTAATGCTTTCTGGTGGTGCAACTTTGGGACTGTTTCATACTGGGGTATGTAAGGCATTGCTGGAACAGGACCTATTACCGAAAGTGCTGTCGGGTTCAAGTGCAGGTGCAATCATGACGGGGATGTTAGGTACCTCATCCGCTAATCAAATACCAGAACTACTCACAGGAAAGCATTTCTTTCATGAAGCATTTCGTTTTAGAAAGGTGATGGAACTCATTAAAGGGCATGGCGGTATTGCCGATGTGATGTACCTTAAAAAATTCCTGATTCACAATATGGGAGACCTTACCTTTGCGGAGGCATATCAGCGCTCTGGTCTACATATCAATATTGCGGTTGCGCCTTACAATGCGTCACAAAACCCGCGTATCCTCAATGCCTTGACTGCGCCGAATGCCTTGGTCTGGAGTGCGGTGATGGCTTCCTGCGCGGTTCCTGTTCTGTTTCCACCCGTCCATCTGACCAGCAAACGTTACGATGGACAGCATACACCCTATATGTCAAACACCAAATGGGTGGATGGCAGTATGCGTAGTGATTTTCCACAGGAAAAAATGGGGCGGTTGTATAATATCAACTACACCATTGCCAGTCAGGTGAATCCGCATATTGTTCCATTTATGCAGAGTGACTTGCAGCGTTATCGTAATGATGTGTTGAGCTGGCCTGAGCGGATTATCCGTCATCAGGGTAAAACCATTGCACTGGATGTGATGGATTTGACCCGTCATTATGTGGGAAGATTTTTCCCGATTCGCCGTGCTCTGGATCATGGTTATGGTATTTTAGGACAGCGCTATTATGGGGATGTCAATATTATTGCCAAATATGGGCTGCGCCACTATGGCTATATGCTCAAAAACCCTCGTCCCAAGTTGTTTAAGATTTTGCAGCAGGAGGGTGAGCGGGCGACCTGGCCTAAAATCGCCTCTATTGAAACCCATGCACGTATTGGTAAAACCATTGAACATTGTTTAGCGTCATTACGCAAACAGGCAGAAAAGCAGCAGAATGAGTTTTATTACGTGGACCTTTGATTCGCAACTTCGGTTGGATGATCTTGCATTAAAAACCAAACCCCAAAGTTATGCCTTTGGACGGCGTTTATATACATTCCAGATCGAACAGCAAAAATATTGGCTTAAATTTCATCAAGCCCATATTCATCAGGTCTTAGAACATGCTTTTCTAAATGAGCTGGATTTTTATCGGCAGAATTCAATATCCAGAAAGCAATTTATTGTTCCTCATCAAATCATTCAGTTTAAAGAAAACACGCCGTTTCACGGACTTGCTTCCAGTGGGCAAGGACTGATCTTGGTGGATACAGAGGATTTCTTTACCAGTATCCCCAGCGATGTACAAGCAATTCAAGAGCAGATATTAAAGGCATTGGAAACACTGGAAAATATGCATCAACTAGGGTGGGTGCATGGTGACCTTAAAATTGAACATTTCCGTTGCCATGAAAATAGCTGCAAGCTGATTGATTTTGAGCAGAGCTTTAAATCACCCTATGCAACCCAGAATTTAACTGCCACACCGCACTATATGGCGCCAGAGCTTTTTCATGCAGAAAGGAAAACAGTTCAGAGTGATTTATATGCTTTTGGTATCATTGTCTATGAATGGCTCACTGAAACAAGGCTACAGGCCAAAACATATCATGATTGGGCGGTATTGCATTGCCAACAACTGCAAATCCAGCTTCCTAAACAGTTTGAATGCTTTTTTCCATTGCTGAATGGGTTGATGCAGAAGCATGTTGAACAGCGTTTTAAGTGGGTTTCAGATGCAAAAGACTGTCTAAACTCGACTATTTTGCTGTAAAAATAAACATAAATACTTGATTTGAATATTATATGTTCATTTGATTGGTTTTTTTAACAGAAACACTTGTCATCAAGGGCATTTCTCACTAATATGCATACCCATCGGGGGCGTGGCGAAATTGGTAGACGCACTGGATTTAGGTTCCAGCGCCGCAAGGTGTAAGAGTTCGAGTCTCTTCGCCCCCACCAAATTTAAAAAGCAAGGGTAACTTGCTTTTTTTATGGTTAAGTCGTTATGATTTGATCATGCTGTTATAGAGGATTGGTGTAATGGTAGCATGACGGTCTCCAAAACCGTTCGTCAAGGTTCGAGTCCTTGATCCTCTGCCAAATATTAAAAAAACCTGTTGAAATATAACAGGTTTTTTTATATCTAAAATTTCGTCCTACATAAAAATTTGGATTGAATAGTATGCTTGCTATTTCATAAAGTAAGAAAATTCATGTATTGGAAGCAGTATGTAACTTATAAATCTGTTTCTTTAAGTTGCCTTTTTATGCAGGAGGGGTGAAATAATTAAGGTAATTTTTTAAAGCTTCTGCATTTTCTATTTTCTAAATGGATTGTCTTTGGAGCGTGAAGTGAACAATACATTTATAAGTTAAAAAAATAGATTCAATATCTTCAAACTAAAAATGCTTTAAATTTTTATGATGTAATAAAATTATAGATTCACAGTAAATATTTTATTGTTATTTTATAGCTGTATTGAATAGCCAGTCAGCCTTTTATTTATATTCAATTCTCTATGTGTTTTACCCAAGGTTCCATTGTGTTTTGTGTGGTAGGGAATATTGTTAAGTTTTAAGTGTATTCAAGTAAATGTAAGAGATTGGTGTAGTGATTTACTCTTAATTTAAAGATTAGCCTTAAATTAATAACTGATTTTTTGTTTAGATTTTATAATTATTTTATTTGGATTGTTAATCTATTTTTTACAATAAGTTTGATCATTTTTAAAACGTTGTTTATTTTTAAAAAATATAATAAAATTAACAACATACATTATTATTCTTAAACTAAACTTAAATATTGAGGGGTTAATATGTCATTAAAAATATGGCAAAAAATGTTATTGGGTGTTGGATTGACTGTAGGAATACAGCAGGTATCTTCTGCAAGTGAACAGCAAGGGGTGACTTGGTTAAAATCTACAGGAAATTCTAAAATAGCCACGCCAATACAGGCTATTCATGAAAAAGAAGTGACTTTAGGATTATATAACCAAACCAATAATAATATTAATGTTGATGAATTATTAAGCGATGAGCAAAGTACAGAAGCTCTGGTTCGGGCTATTATCTTATTAAAATTACAGCAGAAACCGACAGAGCAGATTGTTAATAAAATCTTAAGTTATCAAAATGAAGATGGTGGTTTTGGACACTTATCGGATTGGCAAAGTAATCCTTTGGATACCGCTTGGGTGCTTCTTGCGCTTAAACAGATAAATTCTTCAGATACAACTAGGATTTCCAAAGCCATCAACTATCTGGCAAGTCAACAAAGGGCAACAGGCGCATTTCAGGTTGTTTCTTTAGATGAATACTACGTTACAGCATATGCTCTCACAGCATTAACAGAATATATAAAAGTATATCCACAATATAATGCAGTTGTACTAAAAACGGTAAATTATCTGGAATCCAAACAATTAAGTGCAGGTACATGGACAAATGATTCAGAACAACTTTTTCTGGATGCTTTATTAAATGAAGCTTTACATCCTTATCGAGCTGTAGACCATTCTGCACGTTCTGCCTTTAAAACCAAAGCACTGGAAAAGCAAGCACAGGATGGTAGCTGGAATGAGGATGTGTATACAACTTCAATTATTTTACGTTCATTAAAGACCCAATCGACAACGCCAGTTAATCCGATTACTTCAACCATTAGCTTTAATGTGATTGATGCAGAGACTAAGGCAAATATCTCTAGAGCAAGCATTACTAGCTCAGCAGATAGTGCATCGGCTTTAACATTACAAACTAAAGAAGATGGTAGTGCCATTTTCACAGATGTGAAAGCGGGTGACTATCGTTTTACGCTGAGTAAAGAGGGCTTTGGTTCACTTACTTTTCAGGTGACGTTAAGACAAGGTGAAAGCCTAAACCTTGGGCAGATTGAACTCACACGTAGAGCAAATGTTACAAGCGCATTGGTTCAGGGGAAAGTAACTGATAAAACTACTGGTCAGCCAGTAGTTGGTGCTGAAATTAAATTGGTGAGTGGTACAAATACATTGACTGCTACAACCAATGCAGAAGGACGTTATCAGATTACCTTGGCACAACCTGCGGCATTTACTGTGAATGTTGTGGCAAATGGTTATGTTGGTATTCGCGGTTCAGGTACAGCTACAGCAGGTGGCACCTTTGATTTTTCACCACAATTAATATCTGAGCAAGCTTATATTGGTAACGTTACAGGAATGGTTACTGATGGAAGTGGAGTTGTTCTTGCAGGCGTATCTATTTTAAAAAATGGTGTCGTTGTTGGTCAAACTGATGCGAGTGGTCAGTTTATTTTAGATAAAACCTCAGCAGGCAGTTTTACCCTGACCTTTGAAAAAGTAGGTTATCAGGGGCCAAGTGTCAATATTAACCTGCCTGCTGGACAAACAACGAATATCGGCACAGTACAACTCTTTGCTCAAGACCCTGGCAATCCAAATCAACCTGATCCAGCATTATCCACAGGCAAGTTTGAAATTACAGTTGTTAATGCAAACGGTACTGTGATTCAGAATCCAACTATTATCGCTGAAAAACTGGATAATAATAATCAGGTCATACAACGTCAAAGTTTTAACCCACCAGAAGATGTAAGCAATAATAAACTTTTGGCAGAACTGACAACAGGACGCTGGCGTTTAACAGCACAGCATCCAAGCTATCAAAATAGTACAGGAGCTATTTTTACACTTACAGCCAATCAAACCCAACAAGTACAACTCAAGCTGACATTACTTGCTTATGAATTAAAGGGAACTGTAGTTGATTCGCAAACCAATAAAGCCATTTCAAATGCAAATATTACTATCTACCGCCAAGATAATAATCAACAGTTATATACAGGCAAGACTGATGTATCTGGGAATTTTAGTGCAAAAAATTTAAATACAGATTTAGTCAAAATACAGGTAGATTCAACTCCACATCTAAGTACAACTCGCTTTTTTGATAAACAATATGTTGAGGGAACTATAGCGAATTTAGGTGAAATCCGTTTACGTCCACTGTCAGCGGACACCAGTATGCCTGACCTTAAGGTGATGGCAACGAATACGGTAGGTTTAAGCAGTGATCAACAAAGTCTACAAACAACAGGTGTACTAAAAGCGACTATTGCGAATGTAGGAAATAAAGCATTTACCAAGACTCAGGATGTTGAAATTCTGGCTTTTGCCGATATTAATAACAATCGAATCCTTGATGAGGGAGAGGTTGTACTTGGTAAAACCAAGTTGCCAAAAGGTTTGGAAATACAGGAAGAGGTAGAAGTCGGTTTACAGATAGAAGGTAAGTCTTTATTTAGGGATGCACCAATTGGTGTATGGGTGGATAGTACCAAGCAAGTTGCCGAACGAGATGAAAACAACAATATTCGTTTGACCAGTGATGCAGTAGAAATTAAACCGCAACAGGGAACACTTGAGGCGGAAATTGTATGGAAACATTCAGCATCTACTGACTCTAGTCCAACGGTTGCACCTTTAGAAGATACCAATGGAGACGGTGTAATTGGAAAAGGAGATATTGCCACTATTTTATATCGATCTGGTGGACAGTATCGAGCGATAGATGGAAAAACAGGGGCTTTAAAGTTTACTTTAGCAGGCTCTGGTTCTCAGGAAGTAGCTGCTATTGCTGATTTAGATCGAGATGGTATTCCTGAAATTGTGGTTAAAAATAGTAATAGTTTACTTATCTATAATAATAAAGGACAAATCAAGAAACAATTTTCAACTCCAAGTGTTAGTTTGAATGCAAGTGGATGGTCATCTGATGCATATCATCCAAATATTGCAGATCTAGATGGAGATGGAGTTCCTGAAATATTAGTGAATAATAAAATTTTTAATTATGAGCAAGGGTTGCTTGTTGGTAATTTAACATCTGGGGAAACACAGGCTGTAGCAGATATTAATGGCGATGGTTATCTAGAAATTATTGGTTTGGTAGGGGTAAGTGATCATCAAGGAAATTTGCTATATAGGTTTAAAACAAAAACAGGTACACAGCTTATGCTTAAGTTTTTGGCTGTGGGTGATGTCTTGGGCAGTTCAAAACCTCAAATCATTGCGGTTTATGGAAGCTTGATTTATATTTTTGATGCAAAAACTGGTATTGAAATAGCATCTTATAATGCTCCAAGTGGTGCGGGTGGATCACCTGTTATTGCTGACTTTGATGGAGATGGTATAGCTGATATTGGGCTAGCCAGAACATATAATTATGTTGCTCTTCGGGGAGATGGGAGTGTTATCTGGTCTACTCCAATTAGTGATGGTTCTGGTGGAACAGGTTCTACCGTTTTCGATTTTGATAATGATGGTAAATTAGAAGCAGTTCATTTTGATGAGCAAAATATTCGTGTTTATGATGCTTCAACTGGTGTAGAACGAATCAAGATACCTAATAGCACCGCAACCGCACATGAGTATCCTGTTGTTGTAGATGCAGATGCAGATGGGCATGCTGATATTATTTTAGGATCAAGTGGTCATGGGATTCGCATGATCTCAGGCAAGAACAAAGACTGGGCAAATACTCGCAATATCTGGAACCAATATAGCTACCATGTCACCAACATCAACGATGATCTTACTGTTCCGAACCATGAAGTAAATAGCTGGGAAGCACATAATACCTATCGTGCCAATCTGTTACTTGACCAGAATGCTACAGCAGCAGCCGACCCAACAGCGTCCTATATCCGAGTGAATGACCAAGGTGGATTGAATAAAGCAGACTTTACTGTTCGCATTGGTAATGCAGGAGGTAAACGCATTACTAAAGACTTGCCAGTGAGTTTTTACCGTGTTACAGCCCAACAGGCTGCCAATGGAGAAAAGGGCACTTTACTGGGAACGGTGCTCACCACCAAAGCACTGAATGGCGGTGAATATGAAGATGTGACCTATAGCTATACAGGTAATCTGACAGATTTTGGTGAGATTGTGATCATTGCCAATGATTTAGGTCAAAGCAGTGCGATCAAGATTCAGGAATATACTGAAACCAATAACACTGCTCGTTTAAGTGTCACAGGTGGCTATGAGTCATTAGGTTTAACTGCCAGTCTGGATAAGGCAAATTACCAAGCCAGTGAAAATGTACAGATCACCGCCAATGTCAGTAACTTGGGAAGCTTCGCCAGTGGCGCAACAGTTCGCCATAGCATTTATGATAGTGCCAATAACCTCATTGCCACTTTACCAAGCTATGAAGTGAGTCTTGCAGCAGCAAATCAAAACAATGATAGCCATAGTCAGGCAATGCCTTGGTCATTGGTGGGTATCTATAGTGGACAATATAGGGTACAAACTGATCTGCTCAAACAAGGCAGTGTGATTGCCACAGCCAATAATACTTTAACGGTAGAAAGTGCAGCGGCAGCAAATGGTTTAACCGATACCCGTATACGGACAGATAAACAGCAGTATCCAGTCAATGGATTGGTCACACTGGAAATGCAACTGCAAAACACCTCAAGCAATGACCTGGGCGGAGCCGCAACCGTTGTCACAGAGGTTCTGGACAGTACAGGGCAGGTCATCTTTAACCAGACAGCAAACTATGCACAATTGGCTGCCAATGCCCTGAAACAGGAACAGTACCCATTACAACTGTCCAATGCGAAAGCAGGTAACTATACCGTCCGCACCACAACCACATCAGGGCAGCAAAGCTATACACGTCAAACCAGCTTTAATGTCATCAGTTCAACTCAAACAGGCTTAGGGTTGGTTGGTGCATTAAGTGCCACACCAAATGAAGTCCCAGTAGGTGATACTGTATTACTCAACCTCCAAGTCCAGAATACAGGCAGTGAAGTCTGGTCGAACCTGCCACTGAATATTCGTTTATTTAAAAATGATGATGTTGATGCCATTGCTACACTGAGTACAACAGCCAGTCAGCTTGCTCAGGCACAAAGCTACCAGCATAGCCTGAGTTGGAAAACGCTGGGACAAGGTGGAGATCGAATTACCGCAGCTTTAACCTATATTGCAGGTTCAGGTGAGGAAAAACCACTTGCTCAAGCGAGTTTTAAGCTGGCGCAAGTTCCTGTAGAGGTTGAATTACCAGACTATAAACAGGTGAATAACCAGCTTTTGGTGTACTACAGTTGTGAAGCAGGTTGGCATAAATCAGTGCTGAATTGGGCATTTGGCAAGTTTGATTACGCTTGTTTTAGTGAGCGTGGAAACACACTTAATCGTTATCTGAACGAGATCAAGCTGGAAACAGGTCTGAATTATAAAATTACCTATAGCCCAAGTGAATTTAAAAAGCTGATGCGTAGTGGACGCTATAACAACTACTGGGTTTTGGGTGCGGTTGAGAAATTCCAGATCAGCACCAACGATGAACTGCGTGAACTGAGTTTTAATGGTGAGTCAGTTCTATTCGACAAAGGCATTTTAGACTGGACCAACTATGAATTATTGAACCTGACCGATATACGCTATCGTGGGCATCTACTGCTTTCCAATGCAGAAATGAAAGCACATCAGCCTGTGTATGAAACCAATTTCCCTGTACTCAAGCCAACAGGCGACACGCTGGCATGGTATTTGGGTTCAAGAGCCAAAGTCACAGCAGATTATGATGGACGCTACTGTGCAGGCTTTGATAAAGACTGGATCACCTCAATCGAAACCATTGTTGATCTAAAATTCTATATCTGTAATAGCCAAGCCAAGTATCCAGCAATGGTGACTGCCAACTATGGGGATGGTAAACCATTGGCAATGTCCTTTGACCTACTTAGAAGTCTAATGATTGATGGCTCATCCTCAACCACTAAACAGCAGGCATGGAAAAACCTGCTTAAACAAAGCCTCAGTTATCAACAGGTGGATGCGACTAAACGCCTGAGTTATGCACCGAAAGAGCCTGTATATCTAAGTGTTAAGCTCAACAGTAACCAGAATGCCCAAGCCACTATTGTGGTGCAGCTACCAACAGGTGCGCAATGGCTGGGTGCTGGTACGGTGAGCAATAATCAGGTGAAATTCACAACCTCACTCAATGCGGCAATGGTTGACAATCTAACACTACCGATTGTACTCCCATCCAATGCTGGAACACATGCCATTAAAGTCACGGTCTATAACGGAACGGATACCAGTACAACGGCATTAAACAGTAAGGAATATCGTTTCCTTGTACGGGGAGTGAATGAGCGAGTCGCGTTATTGGATGGGGAAATCCGTAAATGGCGTGTCGGTTTGGGAGATCTAGTCCAAGTCACAGCCATTAAAACTTTATTGGGAACTGCCAAACTTAACAGCACTTTGGGTTTACATGACCTTGCGATTGCGGGCTATGCCGAAGCAGGTGGGGCGATGGATCGTTTAAATAACATTGATGCCAAGGCAGCGAGAAAGGAACTGGATGAACTGATTCGTACCTTGCAAATCCAGTGGTATCAAAACAATCAGTAAATTTTAGAGGGGATAGTGTGGCGTGGATATTTCGTCCTGTCACGCTAACAAAAAGTTAAATACGAAGATAAGTTAAGTTTTAACACTTGGTGAAACAATGAAATTTAGTAAAACATTAAAACGCTGTATAGCGGGGACAATTGTACTTTGTCATGCAGGAGTACTGTCTGTACCCGCAATGGCTGCGATTGAACAGGAAGCCTTTGGACGGGTCAAGCCAGGTACTGAGGGTTCAGTGAGTCAGTCTGATCTGGAGCAAATGCAAGAGTTGGTCAAGAAAATGCAGATGCGTTTGACTGATCTACGTCCTACAGCAAAGACCAGTGCATCACAATTACAGAAACTCAACCAGCAGCAGGAAACGCTCAGAGCAACCACCACCAAGCAGATTCTGGAATTACGTAATAATATTGCACAGGAAACAGCCAAAGCCGTTGCAGACATCCGACAGGAAGCACAGCAGTTTAAAACCAAGAAAGTTGCCAGTAGCATTATTGCTCGACAGGAACAAACCGCCAAACTGATTGAACAACGCCAAGCAGTGATGGATGGTTTATTTGACCAGTTGGCAGCAGCCAAGGATAGCAGTAGCCGAAATGCAGCTTTGGACAAAATCTCAAGTCAAATGACAGCATGGGAACCAAAGAAATTACAGCGTGATTTTAAGGAACTGCCGTGGGGACGACCAGACAGCAAAGTTCCAGCTCCAGTGACAGCACAGGATTTTAAACAACTTGCACCTGCACTGGAACACTATCGGGTCAAGAATGATAAAATCACCATTAACCCAAAATACAAACCCTTGGCGGATGCCTCAACCTTAAGCCCCGACCAACTCTGGCAACAGGCAACGCCAACGGTGTTGACCAGCACCAGTGTGGGACAATGGCAAAAAATTGCCTTTAATGGCATGACGCTGAGTGACCAGAATAAATGGCCTGTACTGGCTTCACTGCCTGTAGCAACACAGACAGAAGACCTTACAGCCAATGAAGATGTACAGATCACCCAAGAGATCAAGGATCTTGCAGCACAGTTAAAACATAACCCAGCACAGATTTATAAATGGGTTTATGACAATATTGAATTTATTCCGACCTATGGCTCGATACAGGGTTCAGCCTATACACTGGAAACCAAACGAGGCAATGCCACCGATACCAGTAGTTTATTGATTGCCTTGTTACGTGCATCAGGGATTCCAGCCCGTTATGTATCAGGAACGATAGATGTGCCTGCCGAAGTTGCAAAAGACTGGGTGGGAGGCGTCAATAATCTCAGTGCAGCAGGGAACCTGATTGGACAAGGCGGTGTACCGAGTGTGATCATGACCAGTGGTGGCAAGGAAACCCATTTGCGTATGGAACATATGTGGGTCGAAGCAAAACTGGACTTTATTCCAAGTAAAGGCGCAGTACAGACCAATGGACAAAACAACCCGAATATCGAGGATAGCTGGGTGCCACTGGATGCAAGCTATAAACGCTATGAACGTACCAAAGGTATAGACCTCGCCAAAGCAGTACCATTTGATGCAGAAGACTTCCTCAACAAAGCCCAACAAGGTGCAACTGTTGATGAGGCTAATGGCAGTGTACAAAACCTGAATGCAGCCAATATTGAAACAGCAACCAAAGCCTATCAGGACAAGGTTGAAGCCTACCTCAAACAACAACACCCAACGGCAACAGTGGGTGATGTATTAGGCACAAGCAAAATCAAGACTTATAAAAGTAAGATGCTGAGTCCAGTCCTGCCATATCAAGTGGTTGCAGTGGTACGTGACTATCACACCTTGCCAGACACTATGCGTCATTACTTCCACCTCAATGTCTATGATGCAGCCGACCCTTATGCTTCAATGATGGGGAGCTATGCAGTTCAGTTTAAGATTCCAAGTACCCAGTTACGTGGTAAGTCACTAGCACTATCATTCCGCCCAAGCACAGAGGCAGATGCACAAGCTATAGCGAATGCCTTACCAAAACCTGATGCGAGTGGCAACATTGACCCAAGCAAGTTACCAAAATCCTTATCCAGTTCAATTCGGGTGACAGGAGAAATCACACTGGATGGACAAGTATTAAAGACCTTGCCAAGCTATAACCTAGGCACAGACATTCAAGCCAAAATGGGCTTTATGAGTCCAAACAACAGTTGGAGTTTACCAAACAAACAGTTTAGTGCAGGTGAATACCATGCGATTGGTTACAATATGCAGGGGATTGGCAAGCCACAAATGGAGAGACTGAAAGCAAAACTTGAAACAGCCAAAACCAAGATTGAAACTAAAGATGAAGCGCAGATTAAAACACTGAATGGACATGATGTCACAGGCTCAATGTTACAGGCTGTGGTACAGAGTTACTTTGGTCTAAATGATACTCAGGATGAAGTCTTGGAACGTCAATTAGGAGTGATCAATCATTCCTTTATGAGCTTTGGGACATTCTCAACAAGTTTGCAGGGTGTATATAGTTGGGGAGTACTCAGAACGGCAAAATTTGCTGGAATGGTGATGGATATCGACCGTATCGGTGCAACGATTGTTGATAAAGATAATAAACAAGCAAATTTGTTAGCCTTTACTCAACAGCAAGGACCACGGCAAAGTCTTTATGAAAATCAAATTCCTGAGATGTTTTTTAATGATCCAAACAGTACACAGAAGAATGTAGAGGGCGTAAGTGCAACCAAGATTTTAAAACTAGCCAATGACCAAGGGCAAAAGATTTATCAAATTGATCGTAATAATATTAACGCAATTCTTCCTCAACTTAACCATGAAAGTCAGGTTATTACAGATATAACTAATGCAGTTGCAGTAGGGAAAGTGGTGACCACCAGTGAGAAGAGTATTACCTTTAATGGCTGGAAAGGTAGTGGTTATATTATCGTCGATCCAAATACAGGTAGTGGCGCTTATATGATTAGTGGGGGTATAGATGGTGGACACACAACAGGGGCGATGTTTGTAGGATTGATGTTAGGAGCATTAATAGGTTTGGCTATGACTTTTATATCTATTCCATGGGTAGCATTAGCATTTTTGTTGTTAGTAGCTTTAGCAGTATTGCTTTATATATTTGTATGGGATGAGGCTGAAGATGCGTGTTTCTTAGGTGGCTTGGGGGCAGGCTTATCTCTTACGGGATCTGTTATGACAGCAACTTTGAAAGCTTCAGCAAAGGGAATAATTGGTGCAAAAACGTATGCTAAATTAAAAGCAGCAGAAGCTTCAGAAACAGGAGCTTTTTGGGCAGGTATAGCAGGAACACTTGTTTTTTGGAGTTTTCCTGGAACTGATTGGCCAAATTGTATATAAATTAACTGGTTTACTCCTTTGTTTAAGGGGTAAACCAAACCTAAATAAAGAGATTAAATATGAGAAACTCTGAAATGTTATCTTTAATAATAATTGTATTAATATCAATAATGATTTGTATTTTATTTTTTTTTGATACTAATTTTATATTAAAGAAATTTTTTCTATCGCTTGTAATGTTTTTCACTATTCCTAGTGGATTTATGATTTATGAAAATTTAAAAAACAAACTCAATATTAAAGGTAATTTCTTAAAAATTGATATCTTATATTATTTTCTTGTATTTTTGGGGGGAGGGTGGTGCTTTCTTTTTTTATTTGGATATATTGAATCGTATGAGGATTTTAGTATTTTAAAGTATTTTATTTTGATTTTTTATTTATTTATTTATTTATTTATTTTTATTGTTAAAATACTTAAAGGTTAATTTATTTAAATAACAATGATAAAAAACTAACTTGTTAACCTTTACTTGTACTTGGTTGCAAGGGTCACGTTAGAATTTATATGAAAATTAATCTCATGAGATGATTTTTATAATCCAAATATTGTGCAAAAGAATATAGAGGGGATTAGTACAACTAAAATTCTAAAATTAGCCAATGATCAAGGGCAAAAAATTTATCAGATAGATCAATCGAGCGTCAATACTATTCTTCCTCAATTAAACCATGAGAACCAAGTAATTACGGATATCCGTAATGCGGTTTCAGCAGGAAAAACAGTAACTACTAGCGAGAAGAGTATTAACTTTAATGGCTGGAAAGGTAGTGGTTATATTATTACTGACCCGAATAGTGGTAGTGGTGCTTATATGATTAGTGGAGGGCTGAATGGTGGCGAAACAATGATTAATCCCACTTTATTAATTGGCATATTTTATGGTTTCCTCTTGGCTGGTATTCTAACCGCTATTTCAATGGGAGCGGTAATGTTCCCTATTTGGGTTGCACTTGCTTTAGTACTATTATCAATAATTATTATACATTTATTATATAAGTGGCTGTATGATGAATATGATACCTCAATAGCAGATTGTTTTGCTGCTGGAATAACAATTCCTCTATTTTTTGTTAGTGTGATTTCCAATGAACTAGGAGTATCTTGGACTAAAGGGATGACTAGAATTGCACTTCTTATTGGTGGTTATTTTATGGTTCAGGGGGCTAGTGCTGTAAAACCAGGTATTTGTTTTAATTAGCAAAATAATAGAGGGGCTTATGAAAAGCCCCTCATTGGAGATTTTAAATGATACATAATTTTATTATTTTAACATTAGTGTTATCTACATTTTTAATTCTATATGGTAATAGTTTAAGTGTTTTTGTTAGATTTTTTTCAATTTTTAATTTTTTAGTTTTTCTTTTAAGTTTTTTTTAAATTTATATTTTCAATTATTTATTATTTATTAAACGGGATTTTTTAGCTTTATATTCTATTTTTTTAGGAATTTTTTTGAGTGGTGTTGCTTTTTTTTCTAACACTTTAATAACAGTTTTTTGTTTTTTATGTTTATGTTGGGTTGGTGTTTTTTTTAAAGATTACTTAAATTCAAAACTAAATAAAAAAGATTTTTAATTTTTTATAAAATTAAAAACTGATTTAAGACAGGATGTAATGGAAAAATTGATATATAGATACAATGATTTTTAATCAAGTTAACTATAAATTCAGGTTGTTGCAGATGTTCGTAATGTAGTTGTAGCAGGTAAAATCGTAACAATAAGTGAAAAAAGTATTAACTTTAATGGATGGAAAGGTAGTGGCTATATTATTACTGACCCGAAAAGTGGTAACGGTGCTTATATGATTAGTGGTGGGGCAAATGGGGGGGATGTTTTAAAGGGAGCAGGAGCAGCTGGTGATGAAGCTGCAACAGTTTTTACATGGATAGATGTACTAGCACTATCGCCATTGAGCCAACTTGTAGATTTTTCTTCAAAGATTTTGGATAAATTTGGGCAATTTTTAAATATTGGCGCAGATACTTTAGGAACATATACTGTGTGTGGGGAGGAACAATGGGGATGGGTGGCATTTGCTTTCATGACTTCATTAATTTTAGTACTTCTTTCTTTTGCAATGTTATTTGTCGGAGGTGCATTACTAGCAGCTTTTGTTGTGAATCGTATTATTAGCGCTATTGCAATAGCATTGCTTAACTATATGTTATCTACAATTAAAACAGATGCGATTACAGGCATTCGTAAGCAATGTGAAGCCTAAAAAAAATTAGTCTAAATTTAGCCCACTATAATTCTTAGTGGGCTTTGGTATTTTGGAGTTGTAATGGACTTGTTGATTTTTATTTTTAAAAGGCCTTTTTTATCGTTGGTTATTATTGTTTTAGTTTTTGTTTTATTTATGTTTTTTGCTTCTAATTTTTCAAATTCTGAATATAAGAATGCTATAAATAATCCTAATAAAATTGTAAAGTGTGGTATTTATAAAGGAGTTAAAGAGATAAGGGAGACTAACTTACATAGAGGTAAATTTTATAGAATTTTTGTTTTTGATGGTGATAGTTTTGCTTCTGATATTAATCTGGCAAGTTTTAACTTAGGCCCAAATAAGCATAAAAAACCAGAAAATTTATTATTGGGAGATAGAGTATGTTTAACTATCTCCAATGGCTTAATTATTGAATTTAATATACAAAAATAGAGTTAAATTTTTATGAGTTTTGGAACATTCTCAACGAGTTTGCAAGGAGTATATAGTTGGGGCGTGCTAAGAACTGCAAAATTTGCAGGTATGGTCATGGACATTGACCGTATTGGTGCAACGCTTGTAGATAAGGATAATAAGCAATCCAACTTATTGGCTTTTACTCAACAACAAGGACCACGCCAAAGCTTAAATGAAAATTTAGTACCAGAAATGTTTTTTAATGATCCAGATAGTACAAAAAAGAATGTAGAAGGTGTCAGTGCTTCTAAGATTCTTAAATTAGCGAATGATCAGGGACAGAAAATTTATCAAATTGATAAATCCAATATCAATACGATTCTTCCACAACTTAGCCATGAAAGTCAGGTGATTACAGATATACGTAATGCAGTTGCAGCAGGAAAAGTAGTCACCACTAGTGAAAAAAGTATCAACTTTCATGGGTGGACAGGGAGTGGTTATATCATTACTGATCCGAATACAGGTTCTGGTGCTTATATGATTAGTGGGGGGATGGATGGATCATGGTTAATGGGGTTTGGTTTAGGTAGTGGAATAATAGGAATAACGGGTTTATTGGGTACTTCCCTTATTGTTCCACTTACTACAGTAGGATTATTATTGGCAATGCTTGCAATTTTATTAATTATGGTTGCAGTGATTACTTTATTTATAGGACTTACTTTAGCTCTTTATCATGGAGATTTTTCTTGGCAGTGTTTTGCTGTAGGATTATCAGCAGGATTAGTTGGGGGAGCGTTATTTGGAATAGCAGGGGTTAGTGTAGGAGCTGGTATATTGGGATTATTTAGTCTTGTATTTGGTTTGACTAGAGAGGGGTGGGGCCACTAACGGGATATGACGCAAAAACATGTTTGACTTAAATATAAACTTATTAGCTTCTATTTTTGGCCTAATATCACTTTTTTTATTCTTTATAATAAAAAAAAGATATAGATTCATACTGATTATTCCAATAGGGTTATGTTATTTACATTTGATGATATATCCTATTTTTGATGAGATATTTACATTTCTCCTCTCTTAAACTAGGTAAATTCTTTTAATTTAATACTGAGTTCCACTGTTCATACAGTGGAACTCAAAAAATTTTAAGATAGAATTTAATGAAAATAAGAAAATGATTGCTAATATGAATATAAGAAATCTATTTGAAAGTTTTTTAATAGATTTATTCCAAAACATTGCTCAGGAAACAGCCAAAGCCGTTGCAGACATTCGACAGGAAGCAAAGCAGTTTAAAGCCAAGAAAGTCGCCAGTAGCATTATTGAACGTCAGGAACAAACCGCCAAACTGATTGAACAACGCCAAGCAGTGATGGACGGTTTATTTGACCAGTTGGCAGCAGCCAAAATGCAGCTTTAGACATAATTTCAAGTTAAATTTTTGTGTGAGAGTAAACTAGTTTATAGTATGAGGAATTATAATTTTAAACTCTAAGTTCCAATAATTATTTACTTGATAATTCTCTCGTAATCTTGCATTAATAACTTCGCCTTTAGCACGAGTTTTCACACCAATAACTTGTTTCTGTTCATCATAAATATAAATAAAAGATTGATGAGTCAGCGGGTCTTTATACAACTGGCGGAGATAGCGTTTACAAGGATAAGTCTGACCATCACATAAAAGTAGTTTGATGTCTTTAGGCAAAGCTTGATGATCTTTATAATAGCGCTCTAGTGCTTTGATATAAAGTTGAGCTGTATAAATAAAATCTTGTTCTTTCAACCGTTTTGATTGAGTCGATGTAATTTCAATATAGCTACCGAGTAAAATTCCATAAATCAAAATAAACCATAAGAAAAAAACATAGGTCATGCCTGTTTGTTGGGATTTACCAAGTTTGGTAATTGCTACCATCTATGGATACTCCCTTGGCATTACTTTTTATGTCATAGACCACCTGTTCACCATCCATATTGATATAAATAGGCTGCCAATTTGCTTGTTTGGTCATCGGATCAACTGGAATATGTCGAATATATTTTTCTGACACAAGCTCATCTAGGGTTTTAGGATAACGTCCTTTATCAGAATAAAACCGATCAATCGAAATCCGAATGGTGGCTAAATCGCTTTTAAGCGCAGATTCTTCTGCCTTGTCTAAGCTCTTAATATATCTAGGTAAAACTACGCTTAATAATGATGCAATAATAACCAGCACGACCAAAAGTTCAACTAAGGTAAAACCCCGTTGGATTTTAAACTTACCATGTGTCATAACGAGTTCCATCCAAAGCAGTTCTTTTACTTTTGGAGCGAATGTCATACACGTCATCTCCAGCTTCAGGTGCATCAGCAGGGCTGGCATAACTCCTTAATGCCCATGATTCTGCTTCACTGGTCTGATCAGGTACAAAAGGGTCAGTAGGAATACGTCTTAAAAAATAGATTTTTCGTCCTTTAATGTCCTTTAAATCTGGAACACCCTCGACCAAATCAGTTAAGGTTTTGGGATAACCTGAACTATCCGCAGACATATAAATTCTTCCCTCATCAACAGCCTGTTTATAGTTATCTAAAGCAGTGCGTATTTGTATCAGTGCATCTTTTAATTCACGTTCTTGGCGACGTTTTTGATCCAATTGAATCAGTGGAAAAGCCATAGAGGCAATGATTGAAATGAGGGTGAGTGTTACTAACATTTCAACCAGAGTAAAGCCCCGAATCCTTGCGAGCATGATTATTTTACTTCCACTGTCTTACGATCAGAGCGATGACCAAATTGATCATGTGAACTGGCTAAAGTAATTTCGCCTTTACCTTTATAGCCAGGCAAGGGCTGTAAGGTTAATAAAGCGAGCGACTGTTGCTTGAGGTCGTCATTTACCAAAATTTCAATGCCCTCTAAAGTGGTATTGTAAGTGACGGATTGACTGGCTTTTGTCATGAGTCGAACATCAGATAAATTAAAGGCATGCCGATCAAACTTGATCAGTACTTTTGAATCCTTGGCAATGGATTGAGCTTCTACCAGTACATTTAAGGGATCAGTACTGATAATCTGTTCAGGTACACTCAAATTGATCATATTTTCTGAGATAGTTTGAGGCTGTGCTGCTGCTTGAGGTGGCGGCACAGGAATATAAGCAGATGGCGGTGTATTATTTGAGGATGAACCCGAAACTTCACCTTTAAACTTTGCGAGTGAGTTTTGGTTATTGCTTAAACTAATATAGTTGTGAGTTCCTGAATCAAAGGCATCGGTATAGTTTAATCGTTCGGTATTACGACGAATGATTTTAGGCGTAATGGATAATAAGATTTCTGAGCGACTTTTGTCTTTAGAGCGACTAGAAAATAAATGTCCTAATATAGGAAGTCTGCCTAAGAATGGAATATTGGTTGCACTCTTACGTTCCTGTTCTCGAATCAAACCAGCTAAAACCTCAGTTTCACCATCTTTCAGTTGAAGTACAGTATTGGCATTTCGTGTACCAATTTGATAGGTCAGTAATCCTGTATTGGTTCTGATTTCTTTGACAATATTGCTGACTTCTAAAGAAACTTTAATCCCGACTTCATCATTGATCTGAATTTCGGGCTGGACTTCGAGGGTTAAACCGACATCTAAATAACTGACAGATTCAGTGACCGAACTAGACACCTGATTCATGGTTGAAGTAATCACAGGGACTTTATCACCCACCACAATTTTAGCTTTTTCCAGATTTTTAACTCGTAAAGAGGGGCGAGCGAGTAGGTTGACTTGACCGTTGGTATCTTGCAAATTTAAGGTGACCAAAGGAGAAATACCACCAACAGAGATACGATCTCTAGATAGATTTAGCAAATCGTTTAAGACCACACTTGAAGATTGCGCTGATAAACCGACAGGCGATAATGAAACTTTATTTGGAATGGCAATTCCTAAATTATTTAAAATCTCATTACTCACTTCAAAGACCTTAACTTCTAAAACCACTTCTGGATCTGGTTGATCATAGACCTGAATCAGCTTTTCTGCGGCTTGTAGAATCTCAGAACGATCACGTAAGGTAATTAGGCGATTTTTATCATCAATATAAATAAACTTTGGATTTAAAATGGTCTTTAAAACATCCTGTGTCTTTTTGGGATCACCTGCTTTTAAGACAAAGGTTTTGATTTGCAAGTCTTCATACTGTTGCGTTTTATCTGCTGTATCATTAAAAATCAAATAAGTATTCTGATTTACGAACTTATAACGAAGCTTATTGGTCTTCAAAATTAGATCCAGCGTTTCGGAGATTTTGGCATTGCTGGCATAAATCGTGGTTTTAAGATCAGTCCCCACATCACTGTCAAAGATAAAGTTAATTCCTGCTGTTTGAGACACTACATCCATGACCTGTCTGACATTGGCTTCCCTAAAATTAAGGGAAATCTTTTTATCAAGTAATGACTGTGAAGTTGCTACCTCTTCATTTGCAAAGGCAAAAGCAGAGTAGGTGAGTGTTCCCCAGAACAAAGTTGCGAATAAATAATATTTTTTCATCATCATTTAAATATAAAGCACAAAAAATTGTTGGTTGGTCAAATCAAGAATTGTGATTTGGTCATTTTGAATAGCATCAATTTTCCAGCGATTCCCCAATATATCGCCTGTTTTAACCACATAAGTTTCGTCATCGCTGGATAGAAATATCCGCTTGAGTCCATTAGGGTCAACCATTTGACCTATATATTGGAAATTAGGTGGAATGACGGGTGGCGGAGCTTGAATGACTGGTGCTTGTACAATCGGTTTAACTATTGGCATTATTGCAGGAGGAGCCGTTTTTTTCGGAACCTCATTGACCACTAAAAATTGCTGGAATATTTCAGCACTAGGCGTTTCATTCTGCTGCAATTTCATAGAATGAAACGTTAATGGGGTACGAACATCCTCATTTTCTGTCACTTCTATCTTTTGATAGGGTTCGGGAATTAACCATGAGGCTGCTGTTAAAGCCAGTGTCATGGTGAGTGCAGAAATGAAAATAAATTGTCTGATCATGTCTGTTCCTGCACTTGCCAAATGATATTCAAATTAGGCTGTTTCTTTAAATCATCCTGTACAAGGCTTAGGCTCAACAACTGGATATTTTGATACTGTTTTAAATGATTGGTTGTATCAATCAAATTGCTAATTTCACCTTGGAGTTGTAGCTGAACTTGTTGATTCTGTGGATCGTATTTTGCATCTAGAACTTGAGCATTCGCATATTGATAAGATTTTGAAATCTCGATAAGTGGGGTACCTGTTAGAGTTTTGCTTGCAATATTCTGAATATCTTGCTGTTTAATATTCCTTTTTACTTCACGCTGTAGTTCTGCATTTTCTGCTGTGATTGCATCCAGATTTTGCTCATATTGGGGCAATACTAGTAGGTAACTAAAGACTGAAAATAAACCCAAAAAGGCAATGATCAGATCAATTTTGGTGAGTTGATCAATAGATTGGCATATGATCCATTTTATTTTTTGATGATTCATAGTGTACCTTTTAAAGAAAATGCAACTTGATAGGTTTTACTTTCAGTCAAGGTTGAGGTGGAAAGTATTTCAGTTTTTTGAATGAGTTGAGTATTTGATAAATATTCTTTAAATAGACCTAAATCTTCAATTGAACTGGCTTCCCCTGAAATCTCAAATTGATTTAGACTTTTTTTATAGTCCAATTTTTTTAATAGAATAGTGTCTCGAGGATATTGATTCAGTTGCTCAATTATTGGCAAAATTTCGCTATGATTGGTTGAAACTAAATCTTGTGGTGTTTCTTTGGCTTGTTTATTCAGCTTCTCTAATTGCGTTTGCAAGGTCATTTGGCTTTCTTGTTGAGTATTAAATTGTTGCTGTTTCTCCCATACGGTGAATAATATGGATACAGAAATCATCACCAATACAAGTAACAGACAATATCGGATAGGATGCTTAAAACGTTTGTGGTCATAAATGGTAAAACTCATTTTATGTCCATCCATGTTTTAAGTGCTAACGCTGTAACCTCTAATTGAGGCTTACGAATAATCATATCGAGTACGTCATTCACTTGAATAAATGTGGTTTCTATTGATGGTTCCAAACAGGAAAAAATCTGCTCTTGCTTTAGGTTATTTTTAAAAAGATAAGTCGCAAGCGGCTGAATATCAGTATTGAAAAATTTACGTTGATTCAGATATTGTTTGAATGACTCCAACCAGTATTTTTCAATGGCTATACCTAAGTAAGGCTGATTAAATTGAGGCTGATCAAAGAAAAGCTGATAATTTTCGATTTCAAGATGCGGAAAGTGCAGTATAAAATTATGTTGGTTCTGTTTTACAAACTGCTCTGTGGAATAAACCTGTTCTGCTGAGTTAATAAAAATCTCATAACAGTCAGCTCCTAATAAAATAAGACTCGGTTCAGCCAATTCCGTATTTGAAAGTAGTTCTGAAAGCTGCCCTAAAGGTTTTAGCTGAGTTGTTGTAATCAGATATAACTGCTGTTGGGTAATATAGTATCGAGGCTTGGCTTTATTGAAAGGTAACACGGTTGACCTCCTCCAATGAAGTTTCACCCTTTGCTACCATTTCCAATGCCTGTTCACGCATGGAGCTAATCCCATATTGCAACGCTTTTTGCTTCATTTCTGCTAAAGATGCCCGATGAATAATCATGTCTTTGAGTACATCATCCAGCACCAAAATTTCTGCAATGGCTTTTCGACCTTTATAACCTGTTTGATTACACGCTTTACAGCCTGAAGCAATGTAGTGATCTTGTTGTTGCTTCTTACAGTGGGAACACAATATGCGAATTAAACGTTGTGCAATGATGCCATTCAATGCGCTGACAAAATTAAACTGATCAATTTCCATATGCTGGAATCGTCCAACCACATCAAATACATTATTGGCATGCACGGTGGTAAAAACCAGATGTCCAGTCAATGCGGCTTGAATGGCAATTTCGCCTGTTTCCTTATCCCGAATTTCACCGACAAGAATTTTATCGGGGTCATGACGTAGGATTGAACGCAGCCCCTTAGCAAAAGTTAAGCCTTTTTTGGCATTGATGGGTACTTGTAAGACATTATCTAGTGCGTATTCAACAGGGTCTTCAATGGTGATTAGTTTTTCATAGGGTTTAAGAGTTTCATTAATCAGTGCATATACAGTTGTTGTTTTTCCCGATCCTGTTGGACCTGTCATCAGTACCATGCCATAAGGTTGACTGGCAATTTGATGTAGTTTTTCTCGATACTGCTGGTTATAACCCAAATCAGATAATAGAAGTTTTTGCCCTTGTTTTAAAATTCCATCCTTATCCAAAATCCGTAGAACAGCATCCTCACCAAAGATTCCAGGAATAATTGAGACACGAAAATCCAGAAGTTTATGTTCTAAACTAATAGTAAAACGTCCATCTTGGGGAATACGACGTTCACCAATATCAAGCTCAGCCAATACTTTAATTCTTGAAACGATTTGTTGAGCAAGTTCAGTTTGATAGATGTGCTTGACCTTAATTAAAATGCCATCTAGTCGGTAGCGAATCACTAACCCACCTGAGATATTTTCAAAATGAATGTCACTGGCTTTTTTAATATAAGCATCATATAGCGCAGCATTCACCGTTTGGATGACTTCATTGGTTGCATTGGCAATACTATTGAGAGAGATCACCTCAACGTGTTCACTATTTGCAGTATCACTTTGGTGAGCGTGTTCTTGATCTAAAGCATTGTTGGAAAAGCTTTGTATTTGCTGTAAATGTTGCTTGATAAACTCAGGATTTGAAAAATAAATATGAGTATTCTGAATCTCATTTTTTAAAAGTGAGGACAAGTTAAAATGCCACGGAGAGGGAAGAATCAATACATCCTGCTCATGATGTTTGGCAAGAAGTATGTTATAGCGAAACATCTCCTGATAGCTGATTGAATGATCAGAAATATTCAGTTGAATATCCATATCCCAATAAGGAATTTTATATAAACTTTCCAGTTGTGTAATCAACTGAGTCACTTGCTCAGATGAAACTTGCTCTAACCAATTTTCATGATTTAAGGCTTTATTTTTAAGTGTATTTAAAACGATTTGACTGTTCATAATGAGCCAACCATGTCGAAAATTGGGAGATAGAGCAGGATGACAATAAAACCAATAGCACTACCAATCACGATCATTAAAAGTGGTTCAATGACTTTTGAAAGTTTTTCAATAAATCTTGAAATCTCAGCATCATGAAAATCAGCTGTTTTTTCCAGCATTCGACTGATATTGCCATTACTTTCGCCACTTCTAATTAGACGATTGGCAATTGGAGTAGTGAGTTGGTATTTTTCCAATAGATCACTCAACTTCTTACCTTGTTTTAATCCTTGCTCAATAAACTGGATCTTATTTTTTTGGTTTTGATCTAGGATATCTTTACAGTTTTGCAGGGCATAGATAAGAGGGTATCCTCCCTCAAGCATCAGGCTTAAACCACGATAAAATCTGGTAAAAATGACAATATTATAATAGTAGGAAAAAACCTTAATTTTGATCAGACTGGTTAGACTAATCTGAATGATATTTTTTCTATAATAGAAAGTAGTTGCAAACAAAATAATAATCAAGCCAATAATATAAGCTTGATACTGGGCAATATAGTAACCTGATTGAATTAATAGGTTAGAAAAAAAAGGCAGCTTTAAATCTAAATCGCTATAGATCAGTGAAAATTTTGGAATTAAATAAAGTAAAAGAAATAGGAAAATGATGACACCAATCACCAAGACCGTAAATGGATAGATGGATGAATTGATAAGCTTGGTTTTGATCTTGTCGATATTTTCTGTATAAGCTAAATAACGCTCTATGCCAATCACCAAACTTCCTGTTTTTTCATTAGATTTAATAATTGCAATACACAGGTCTGGAAAGTAAGCTGATTGATAGGCCATACTTTGAGACAAGGTTTTACCCGTTCTAAGATGATTATAGATAGGTTGTAAAACATCATGGTAAATTTGCCCTCGTTCCAAGAGTACATCTACAGTTTCTACAATACTTAATCCAGACTCTAATAAGGTTTTGAACTCGTATAGAAAAACAGTGAGATTAAAATTTGGTTTATAAGACAGACCCTTAAAGACAGCATGGCTTTTCATTTACCAGTTACCAATATCTGTATTGTCGTTCTCACCACCTAATTTTTTATCTTTACCAAATGAAAAGACATCATAGTCATCATTATGTTGACCAGGAGCAGCATATTGATATTGGGTTCCCCAAGGATCAGCAGGAATACTTTTCTTTAAATAAGGACCATTCCAGCCCTGTAAATTATTTGGAGCATTTAGTAGGGCAGATAAACCCTCTTCAGTGCTAGGATAACGACCTGTATCAATCCTAAAGTTATCTAGGGCTTTCACAAAAGTATCAACTTGAGCTTTGGCGGTTGTCACTTCAGATTTATTGATGTTTTTAAATAGCTTTGGACCGACAATTCCAGCCAATAATCCTATAATCACAACAACAATTAACAATTCTAAAAGCGTAAACCCCGAATTATTCTTTCTCATATTTTTCATATATTTAAAGTGTATCGGGCGAATGTTAGCAAAAAGTTACAGAAGAATAAATACTATTAGGAATTATTTAAATTAATCATTAATCAATATTTAACAATTAATTATTTTTATTTAATATAATTAAATACTGCTTTTTATATATGTATATTAACAGTATTAAAATCCATTTTAATTTATGTAAAGTACGAAAATTGACCTAGTCATCAGCCATTCATCCTAAGATGTGGAATGGAAATGATATCTCGTCATTACCCGCTTTTATTTTAGATCAACATCACCATAGTATCTTTACTAGTTGATTGAAATATATACGTTTGATAGCTATCATTGATAGCATTCACCTTAAGAGCTAATAATGTATATCTATCTATACCCTAAGCTTTAAAGCAGCCAAAGTTTCCTATCAGTCAGCCATCTTTTTTATTGTCATAATTTTTTATCTGTATATTAAAAAAGCATTAAGTTTCAGATGCATGGTTTTTTTATAAAAAGGGCTTGTCATCAGAAACGTTTATCTCTAATATACACATCCATCGGGGGCGTGGCGAAATTGGTAGACGCACTGGATTTAGGTTCCAGCGCCGCAAGGTGTAAGAGTTCGAGTCTCTTCGCCCCCACCAAATTTAAAAAGCAAGGATAACTTGCTTTTTTTATGGTTAAGTCGTTATGATTTGATCATGCTGTTATAGAGGATTGGTGTAATGGTAGCATGACGGTCTCCAAAACCGTTCGTCAAGGTTCGAGTCCTTGATCCTCTGCCAAATATTTAAAAAAGCCCTTGTTTTTTGCAAGGGCTTTTTTATGTTCATCTTTTCAGATGACTTTTCTTTTGAAATGGTCTACGTGTATTCAGCTAATATTGACCCTCTATTGATGGTTTAATTACTACACAATCTAATCTGTTATATGTGCCAAATAAAATAAATAAAGTGCCACTTTTGGTATAGTTGTCTGTGTAATATGTTCATGACAATAACGACATATAGGTCTTTTGACCATAATGAAAATATAAATAGGATCGTTTTATGACATCTTTGCTCAGGCGTTTGGCCTTGATCAATCAGGGCTTGGGAAAGCCTGATACATTTGGTAGAGGCCTGGCTGGAACTCGAAAAGCGATTGAGCATTTGGGCTATGTGCAGATTGACACAATATCGGTTGTAGAGCGCGCGCACCACCATGTGTTGTGGAATCGTGTTCCTGATTATGATTTAGAGCATTTGAACTATCTTGTTCGGGAGAAGCATATTTTTGAGCACTGGGCACATGCAGCTTCCTATCTTCCAATGCGTGACTATCGCTATGCAATTCCATTTATGACAGCCGTAAGAAATGGAGAGAGTCGCTATTTTTCTAGGGGTGATGCTCATCTGATGAATGAAATTTTGGCTCGGGTTAAAGCTGAGGGGCAGATTAAACTAAGAGATGTGGGAAGCGGAAATAAGAAAAACACAGCAGGTTGGTGGAATGCTGGTCCAAGCCGTCGAGCCATTGAGCAACTGTTTATGCAGGGCGACTTAATGGTGTGTGAACGGAATGGCATGGAGAAAGTCTATGATCTTGCAGAGCGTTGTCTGCCATCCAATATTGACTTAACGCCACCCAGTACGCGTGAATTTGCGCAGTATTTATTTGATACGACATTGAGAACTCATGGTGTATTCACATGGAAGCAATTGGTGCATTTGCGGAATGGAAAAGAATTGCGAGAGGTGATGCATCGAATATTGAACGATCAAATTGATTTGAATGTTGTGCAAAGCTTAAAAATGCCCGATGGACAAACAATATATGCTACAACGGATGTACTAGAGCAAGCTTCATGTGTAGAGCCAATCGTTAGGATTCTTTCTCCTTTTGATAATCTTGTTATTCATCGTGACCGCTTGAGCTGTTTATTTGGTTTTGACTATCGAATTGAGTGTTATGTGTCCGCACCCAAGCGTGTATATGGCTATTTTTGTTTGCCTTTACTCTATATGGATCATTTTGTTGGCCGAATTGACTGTAAGGTACATCGTGCTGAGCAGCGGCTGGAGATTCTGAGTTTGCATTTAGAGAATGAAGCCATGCAAAATAAGGATGCATTCATTGAGGCTTTAAATACAGCAATACAGGAATTTACGGTATTTAATAAATGTTCTATCATTGAAACTAAAAAGCGTGATTTGCAATTTTTGAGTATGTTAAATTAACAGATTGATGATTTATTTTTTTCAAAATTATCAATTAAAAATATAAAAATTAAAATGTTGGCGCATAAAAAAGCAAAGCCGAAGCCTTGCTTTTTTGGAGCTGAATAAAACTTAGATTTTGCTGATCAAGTCATTGATTTGTTTTGCTTGCTCAGCCGCATTTCCTGTATATGTTGCAGGGCTAAGCTCAGCTAGGCGCGCACGCTCATCTGCTGGAACCTGTGTGAGTTCATCACCATTCACAAAGTTCACCATCATGTCACGGGTCATGGCTTGACCACGAGTCAATGCTTTTAGTTTTTCGTAAGGCTTTTCAACGTTATAACGGCGCATCACGGTTTGGATTGGTTCTGCAAGAACTTCCTGTGCCTGATCTAAATCTTCATTTAAACGTGCAGCATTCAATTCAAGTTTACCAATACCTTTTAAGCAGGCATCAAAAGCAATCAGGCTTTGTGCAAAACCAACACCCATATTACGTAATACAGTTGAGTCAGTTAAGTCACGCTGCCAGCGAGAAATTGGAAGTTTTTCACCGAGGTGGCCCAATACCGCATTGGCAATACCCAAGTTACCTTCAGAGTTTTCAAAATCAATTGGGTTGACTTTGTGCGGCATGGTTGAAGAACCCACTTCACCATCTTTCAATTTTTGTTTGAAGTAACCCAGTGAGATATAACCCCAAACATCACGGTTAAAGTCGATCAAGATGGTGTTGTAACGGCGTAAGGCATCAAACAATTCCGCCATATAGTCATGTGGCTCGATTTGTGTGGTGTACGGGTTAAATGCCAAACCTAAAGACTCAACAAAAGCCTGCGCATGTGCGGCCCAATCAATTTCTGGATAAGCAGAAAGATGAGCATTGTAGTTGCCAACCGCACCATTGATTTTGCCTAGTAATTCCACATTTTCAAACTGCTTGATTTGGCGTGCCAAACGATAGGCAACGTTTGCCATCTCTTTACCCAACGTGGTTGGGCTAGCAGTTTGACCGTGTGTGCGGGACAACATTGGCTGTTCAGCATGCGTTGTTGCCAAAGCAGAGATCGCGTTAAGGATTTGTTTCATACTTGCAATGAGAACTTCACGACCATTTTTAAGCATCAATGCGTGAGACAAGTTATTGATGTCTTCAGATGTGCAGGCAAAGTGAATAAATTCGCCTGCATTTTGTAATTCATCAATGTTAGCAATTTTCTCTTTAAGGAAATATTCAACTGCTTTTACATCGTGGTTGGTGGTGCGTTCGATCTCTTTGATACGGTTTGCATCATCTTCAGAAAAGTTTGCAACGATGGCATCCAGAGCTGCATTGGTTTCGGCTGAAAACGCTGGAACTTCGATGATTTCTGCACGATTGGCAAGTGCTTGTAACCAACGCACTTCAACAGTGACACGAGCGTGGATTAAACCAAACTCAGACAAAAAAGGGCGTAGTGCATCGCATTTGCTCGCATAACGTCCATCAAGTGGTGAGAGTGCGGTTAAAGCATTCATACAGATTCCTTAATTTTAACTCTCTCCTTGCAGGAGAGATTTAGAGAGGTTGTAAAACGGTATAAAAATAAATTCGTTGCGGCATCTATACTACCTGATACTGCAAACGAGCGAGAGCTTGAATATCTTGTAGCAACTTACGTTTACTAAAGATCATACTCCACGAGCTACCACCAAGTTGCCGCCATAAATGGGCAAGCTGTAAACCTGTAAACAGGCAGGCTCGAATACGATTGGTATGATTGATGTCTTTAAATGCTTCGGCATTGCCACGCACCAGAATGCGTGGATTGATCTGGCCCGCCGTTTCAACATAGGTTTGTGCCAGATTGGCGATGATACTCGGGTGCAAATAGTTGTTATCGAAAAAGGATAACTGTTTTAGGATCTTTTGTTGGGCTGTTTCGATAATCTTGACATATTCAGGATTGCCATAGACTTTCTTTTCCAGTTGTAACAGGGCCATGGCATAAGACATGGGTAGCTTTGCAGTGGCAATTTTAGGAACGCGTGATTTAGGTGCGGTATTAAAAGGCTGGGTAATGCAACCCTCTAATGTTTTTAAACCCAGTGAAATGTCCGCAAGCTGGTTAAAAAAATCCAGGGTTTGGGTCGCATTATTGGTGGCAGGACGGATGTTTAGGCTGGCCTTGATCAATAACTCGAAATAAAAATTACCACTTTCACCAATACTTTGCTGACCTGCCATCGCCGTCATATGCGTTAGCTGGGTTGCCTGAAATACCGCAGCCAATGCCAAAGCACGGTTTTGTCGAACATTCAACGCCTGAGTGTGCTGAAAGGGTAACTCCACCATGCTTTGCTTCCAATCGGTTTAAATAAAATCAGCTTAAATAAAATCTGGTTGCGGTGCATTGGTGTGGTGAATCACTCCACCACCTAAACAGACCTCACCCGAATAGAACACCACGCTTTGTCCAGGAGTCACGGCACGTTGTGGTTGGTCGAACTCAACCCGAATGCCATTTTCTGTGTGTTCATCACGATAAATTGTACACGCTTGATCAGGCTGGCGATAACGGGTTTTTGCCGTGCATCGGAAACCAGTGGCTGGGATGTCCTGTTCACCAGCAACCCAGTCAATTGACTCACTCCAGAGCTGTGTGCTTTGCATGAGTGGGTGATCATGTCCCTGGCCAATCACCAGTCGGTTATTGGCAATATCCTTATGCAATACGAACCATGCCCCTTCTTGTGCACCTTTCATACCACCAATACCAATGCCACCACGTTGACCGAGCGTATAGTACATTAAGCCGTGATGTTCACCAACTTGTTTGCCATTGTCCAGAACAATTTTTCCAGCCTGAGCAGGAAGATACTGTTTTAAGAAATCACTAAAACGGCGTTCACCGATAAAACAGATACCTGTGGAATCCTTTTTCTTCGCCGTCGCTAAATCAAGCTCTTCTGCAATTTTACGCACCTGTGGCTTTTCAATTTCACCGACAGGGAATAAGGTTTTGTTGATTTCACGACCATGAACGGCATGGAGGAAATAGGTTTGGTCTTTGTTGTTATCGACACCACGTAACAATGGTGCGTAGGTTTCACCACGAGAGTTTTGTGTACTCGTACCACGACGTGCATAGTGACCTGTTGCAATAAAGTCTGCACCCAAAGTCATGGCATGATCGAGGAAAGCGCGGAACTTGATTTCTTTGTTGCAGAGAATATCAGGATTGGGCGTACGACCTGCTGCATACTCTGCCAGAAAATGCTCAAATACTCGATCCCAGTATTCCATCGCAAAGTTGGCTGTGTGCAGTTTAATACCAATTTTATCGGCAACGGCTTGCGCATCCGCCAGGTCTTCAAGTGCTGTGCAATACTCCGTACCATCATCTTCTTCCCAGTTTTTCATGAAAAGACCTTCAACCTGATATCCTTGTTGAAGTAACAGTGCGGCAGAAACAGAGGAGTCTACACCACCAGACATACCGACGATGACACGTTGTTGCATCTAATTAAGCGTCCAAATGAGAGGTTAATGAGGGAGAGAAAGGGTGCTCATAAATAAGCGATAAAGGATATTTTTTGCCAGCAAGGGCATCTTCAACTGCTTTTAAAACCAATGGACTACGCGCACGCGCTGATTCTTGTAACTCGTCCAGATTCATCCACACTGCACCAACAATACCTGTATCCAGTTGCGCATTTTCTTCTACAGCAGTGACGTGTGCCAAGAAGCAAAAACGGTAGTAAGTACGGTTAGGAAACATCGGTGGGGTATACGTATAGATACCGAGCAAGTGATCAACTTCGACGTGATGACCTGTTTCTTCTAAGGTCTCACGTATTGCTGCTTCGATAATGGTTTCACCACATTCGATATGACCAGCAGGCTGGTTAAACACGGTATGTACAAAGCCTTCGCTGTGTTCTTCGACAAACAGGAAACGTCCATCTTTTTCCACAACAGTGGCAACTGTGACATGAGGTGTCCAAGCGGTCATAGAAAGCACCATGGTTTTAAAAAACGTATTCTACAAAATTTGAGGGTTTTTGGCTATGATTCAAAATGTATTCAATTTTTTAATGTAATTTTGACGATCAAAATTTATGCTATATTATTTTAATATTATGAGAGGAGTTTGATATGACAACAATTATACTTGATTTACCTGACGATATTGTAGAGCAAGCACGACATGCAGGGTTATTATCATCATCTGCGATCGCAACATTATTAAGACAAGTGATAGCACAACGTCAGGAAAAAACGGTATCGCTGATTGAGGTTATGCAAAACTCACCTTATAAAGAAATTGAGCTAACACAAGTAGAGCCTGAATATTCATCTATTCGGGAAATTAACTTGTGAAAGGTTGGTTGTTAGATACGAATATCCTCTCTGAATTACGTCGTTCCAAGCCTCACCCACAAGTTTTAAAATTTATTGCTGAACAACGTAACGAATCTTTATTTGTGAGTGTGATTACATTCGCTGAGATTCGTTTTGGAATAGAAAGAATTGCTGATATACAAAAACAACAAGCTTTAAGTATTTGGTTGGATAAAGAGTTACGTCCATTTTTTATGAATCGTGTACTTTCTCTTGATGAAGAAATTATATTGAAATGGCGTATTTTATTGGAACAAGGTCGCAAACAAGGGTATACCTACTCACAACCAGATTTATTTATTGCAACAACAGCATTACATTATAATTTAGGTTTGGTAACTCGAAATATCAAAGATTTTGAGAAAATTGATATTCCTTTATGTAATCCTTGGGATAACTAAAATCTTGGTTTAGTTATTTTTATAATTATCCTTCACTTTCACATAATGACGTGCTGAATAAGGTAAAAACTCCAGTTCTTTTTCAGTCAGTGGACGCATTTGTTGTACTGGACTACCAACATAAAGATAACCACTTTTTAATACCTTACGGGGTGGCACCAGACTGCCAGCACCGATCATGACGTCATCTTCAATTATCACATCATCTAAAACAACAGTATTGATTCCGACTAAAACTCGGTTGCCAATGGTGCAACCATGTAAAGTCACATGATGCCCAACCGTCACATCCTCACCAATGATCAGTGGTGAACCATTCGGTTTAGCTTGATTCTTATGACTGACATGCAGCATGCAATGATCCTGTACATTGCTATTTTTGCCAATCTGGATGGAGTTGACATCTCCACGAATCACGGCGAAAGGCCATACTGAAACATTCTCTGCCAGTTTTACGTCACCAATGACCACAGACATTTCATCAATATAACAACTTGGATCAATTTCTGGACGGTGGTCGAGATAAGGGCGGATATTCTTGGTCATGGTCAGTATCAAAATAAAATATGGATGAATTATAAAATAAAAAGGCACCCAGACTAAAGTGTGTGGGTGCCTGATTTGGCAATTCTAAAATTAGAACAAGTTGCTAAAGAACATCTTGATATGGTCAATCATACGGGCAAAGAAGCCAGCTTCTTCCACAGGTTTGAGTGCAACCAGTGGTTTTTCAGCAATCACTTTACCGTCAAGGCTGGCCACCAATTTACCAACGACCTGACCTTTTGCCAAAGGTGCATTCAATTTAGGCTGTACCACAAGCTGGGTCTTGATTTTGTCAGCCTGACCTTTCGGCATGGTCACGTTGAAGTTTTCAGCTAAACCAATCTGAACATCATCTTCCTTACCAAACCAGACCTTGGCTTTTGCAAGCACCTGATTGGCTGGTTGTACATTAGCCGTTTCAAAGTTTGCAAAACCCCAAGCTAAAAGGGTACGTGTCTGATTGGCACGCTCATTCATGCTTGGTGTACCAAAGATCACGGAAATCAGGCGCATTGGACCACGTTTGCTTGATGTGGTGAGGCAGTAACCCGCTTCTTCGGTATGACCTGTTTTGAGGCCATCAACACTTGGGTCAGTGTAAAGCAGGGCATTACGGTTGCCTTGCTTGATGCCGTTAAAGGTAAATTCTTTTTCAGAATAGATTGGATAGTATTTGGAACTGTCCTTGATGATGTGCTGGGCAAGGACCGCCATATCTTTTGCAGTTGAGTAATGTCCTTCCGCTGGCATTCCTGTTGAGTTAATGAAATGGGTGTTCACCATGCCAATGCGTTTGGCTTCCTGGTTCATCATGTGGGCAAATGTGCCTTCATTGCCTGCAACGTGTTCAGCAACCGCCTTGGAGGCATCATTTCCAGACTGGATGATAATACCACGCAGCATTTCCAGAACAGTCGCGGTCCCATTGAGTGGTACATACATACACGATTCAGTGCTGCTACCACGGCACCATGCAGATTCATTCATCCGCACCTGTTCATCTTCAGTCAATTCACCCTTTAAAAGTTTCTGCTCTATGATGTAGCTTGTCATCATTTTTGTCATAGATGCAGGCGCAAGTTTTTCATTTTCGTTTTTGGCAGCGAGAATCTGTCCTGTCTCATAATCCATGAGCACATAGGATTTATTATTTAATTCTGGTGGAGCAGATAGGACAGTTGCTGCATATGAAAAGCTTGGCAAAAGTAGTAATGCAGCAAGAGCGCTTTTTTGAGTCATTCTAGGTGGTTCCAATATCTTGTATGAAGCAGAAGAGCCTAGCATTTTAGGACAAAGCAAAGCCGACTGCTATGGGCGAAGTCGGCTTTTTATCATGCTATTGTAGCAAATCGGTTACTTGGAATAATAATTACGGACATCATCACAGATTTGACGGTTATCTTCATCCGAGGCTACCTTGGCAATGTCACGGGCTTCTTTCAAGGGTTCCTTATATTCCTTGGTTTGCATGCGTTTGCTGAGAATCTCAACCGCATTTTTTTCATTGGATAAATAGGACTTGACCAGGGTGTCGTAGGCCTTGTTGAACTTTAAATCCTTGCCAATCAAGGTTGGGCAAGTTTCAGACAATACATAAATGACCGCAAGTTCCTGTGGGGAAACTTCATCAGACATTGGGGTGACTTCAATCTTTTCAGTTTCAGGCTGTTTGTCTGCTGCAAATGTGGTAGGAACAAAAGTGCTGGCAGCGATGAGGAATGATAAACCTAGTGTTTTTACAACATTTTTCTTCATAAGAAATCAAACTCAAAACAAGACTTAAAGAATTTGAACAACTTATAGCATAAAAACAGATAAAAATTTGTATATTTGCTGTAGGGAATATGGAGAAACTGTGGTTTTAAATATCAATATCTAAAACCACTTTAATGTCTGGATGGCCTGTTTAGCCCTCAAAATTCAATACTTCTTCACATACCGCTTTCTGTTCAGCCTTATCAACCTCTGTGGCAGCTTGACGGGCATCTTTTAGTAAAGTGTTGAATTCACCATCTTTTTGCAGGCTTTCAAGCGAAGCAGACTTGTCCGAGTAGCTCCCCAAATAAGAACCCACCATTTTTTTGATATTCTGGTCAAATTTTGCATTCTTACCGATCAGGTTGGGACACATCTCAATCAGCACTTGTGCATTGGCAATATCATCCTTAATCAATGCATCCGCTTCTTTTACCGAAGCTGCGTCAGCAAAAACTGCTGGTGCCGCAAGAAATGTGAAACTAACCGCTAAAACTCGAACAAAACTGGATAAATGTCTCATGGCTGCATAAATTTCTAATACTATGAAAGTATAAATATATATAATTCAATGAATATTTCAATTGAAAAAACTGCACAGTAATTTTTGAAGAGACAGAACCTTAGTGAATATCTTGATTGCAAATGATGATGGTGTGTTTGCACCTGGACTGCAAGCCTTGGCGCAGGCGTTAAAACCTTTGGGGCGGGTTGTGGTGGTTGCCCCTGAGAGTGAGCGTAGTGGTTATTCAAGCGCCTTAACGCTAGATCGGCCCTTACGTCCCATCCCCATTTCCGAAGATGTCTGGGCTGTCAATGGCACACCTGCGGACTGTGTCTACTTATCCATGAATGGCTTGTTTGATTTCGAATTTGACCTTGTGGTCAGTGGAGTCAACAGTGGTGCCAACCTAGGCGATGATGTTCTATATTCAGGTACGGTTGGGGCTGCATTTGAGGGAAGATTGATGAAACATCCAGCAATTGCCGTGTCTTTGGCGGGTGCAAATGTACGTTCCTATGAACATCCGCAGCATTATGCGCAAGCGGCACAATGGGTGCATGACTTCATTGCCAAAGGACTGCCTGTGTTGCCACCGCGTCATATCTTTAACATTAATATTCCCGATGTTGAGCAGATCAAGGGGGCACAGGTGACTTATCAGGGTCGCCGTGCGCAGTCCAAGCCAATCAGCAGCCATGTTGATCCGCGTGGTCGGCAAGTGTACTGGATTGGGCTTGCTGGAGAGGCGGTGACTGATCCTCAGTCGGCTTCCAGCCATATCCAGTCTGATTTTTTTGCGGTATCGAATGGTTATGTCAGCATCACCCCAATCCAGATGGATGCGACAAATTATGCGGTACTGGACAATCTACATACCTATGTGAATGGACCTGAATAAGCACCTAAATGTTATAACTTTGTGAATATGGAAAGTGAGAACTCGTTTTTTCTCACTTTTTTGGTACTCTTAGGCGCAAATAAGTTAAGGTTTTTTCGATGAGGGCGAAGATGCACTTAAATCATGTTTCGATTTTTCTATCACAAAAAATGATGAAAACAATCGTACTGTCTACGGTGGTAACACTCACAGCGGTGGTTACTGGTTGTGCATCTAAACCGCAGGTGAATGGTGGCGTTCGCAATGTACAGGCACCAAATTACTATACAGTGCGTTCAGGCGACACCTTGAGTGGGATTGCAAATCGCTATGGCCTGAATTATCTGGATATTGCCGCATTGAATGACATTGCGGCGCCATACCGCATCTATGTCAACCAGTCTTTACGCTTAAAGGGTTCTGTGGCGCAGCGTACCACCTCAACCCAGGCGGTTACCCAGGCTGCTCCAATCCAGCGCCAGAGCATTAATTTGCCAGCACAACAGCCAGTGGTTCCAAAACCGCAACCTGTGGTTCCTAGAACTCAGCCTGTTGCTCCAGTGGCCCCCGTAAATCCATCCTCTTCAACTCTGGCATCCAGCCTGCGTTGGGTAAAACCATCAAATGGTGCGGTCATTCAGGGCTTTAATCTTGCGGGTAACGTGAAAGGTATTCGCTATGGCGGCAATGAGGGCGATCCAATATTTGCCGCTGCAAATGGTCAGGTGGTTTATGCTGCGGATGGTCTGAAAGAATATGGAAACTTGGTATTGATCAAGCATATTGACGGTTACATCACGGCATACGCCCATAACAGCAAGATGCTGGTGAAGAGTGGGGACAATGTCACCGCAGGACAAAAAATCGCAGAGATGGGTTCTTCTGGCGCTACCCGTGTGATGCTGGAATTTCAGGTTCGTCTAGATGGTAAACCTGTGAATCCAACAACAGTTTTACCTAATTAGGGTCTGTTGACATTTCAGCCATGCCTTGCGTTATCGGCTAAAACGACATAAACAAGGCATGAAACGTAGACAATGGCGATACCCTTGTCAAGTTTCATAACGCGGTTTAGGGAAGTTTTAGCCATAACCCTACGGGACAGGGACATTTTTTGCCGCTCCTGCGTTATGTCTTGCTTACTTAGAGTTACTAAGTTTCGCAATCCATGCCTTGTACCGTCTAAAAAATGTCCTCTGTCGCAAGCACCTGTGAAATGTTAACAGACCCTACAATGTTATTTAACAAACTTTCAACAATTTGTTAATAATAGCTATTCCACAAATAGACTTTTCTGTATACTAGGCTTGTTTGCTTTTATTAGAACAATAAGCATATTAATAAATTACGAGGGAAGTCTATGTTAGATCAATTGCGTGCAATGGGGGTCTTTGCTTGCGTTGTAGAAAAAAGTTCTTTTAGCGGTGCAGCAAGAGAACTGGGCATTACAACCAGTGCGGTCAGTCAACAAATCCGATCTTTAGAACAAGAAATGGATGTCACCCTACTTCATCGTTCGACCCGAAAACTGAGTCTAACCGAGGCGGGTCAAGCATTCTTTTTGAGCTGTCAGGAAATGCTGGCTGCGGCAGAGCGTGGCAAAATCCGTATTAACGAATTGCGTGATGATCTGGTGGGAGATTTACGTATCGCAACCACGCCTGAGCTGGGTGCGCTGCATGTCATTCCAGCGTTGTCACACTGGATGTCGGCCCATAAGGGATTGGCCATTCATTTTGAAGCAGACCATCGCTATATTGACCTGATTGAAGAGCGTATTGATATTGCGATTCGCATGAGCCTACGGGTGGATGACCACCATGTGACCGCCGTACCTTTGGCTCGGGTGGATCAGGTATTGGTCGCTTCACCAAGTTACCTGAATCAGGCGCCACCGATTACCCGTCCAGAAGACTTGCGTCATCATGAGCTGCTTCCAGTCACCTTAATGCAGAACTATCAGCATTTTGCATTCCGTCACGGTTTAAGTGGGGAAATCGTCAATGTTGACATGAAAACACGTTTGGGCACCAACAATGTTTTTGTGGCAAAATCACTTTGCCAACAGGGACTTGGTCTGGCACGTATTTTATACATGGATATCCAGAAAGAGCTGATTAATGGCACGCTGGTTGAGGTGTTGCCTGACTGGCACATGCCTGCCTATACCTTGCATGCCTTAACCTCCAAGCGTGAACAGTATCCAATGAAAGTACACCGCTGTATTGATGCGTTGAAACAATATTTTGTGCAGTTACCAGGTGGGCGTTCTTTGCAGGGCGTTGCTTGAACTGATCAATAAAACCAAAAAGCGATGCTTAAGAGAGCATGGCTTTTTTATGGATTATTTACGTTTTTTAGCTAAGGCCTTAAGGGTTTTAACCTCGACTACCGTTTCCTCGGGGGCTTTGGTCTCTGTTTCAGCCTTTTTGCTTTTCTTGCGTTTTTTCTTTTTCTTGTGCTGTTCCTCTTCAACAGCCTCGCCATCCTCAATGGCCTGCCAATATTCCAGCTGTTCCATCACGGCGGCATAGATGGAGTTCTTACTGTATCGGCCTTTCTTGTCGAGGGTGCCAACTGGACGAGCCATCAGGATTTCCAGCGCCTGATCAATGGTATCAATCGCATGGACATGGAATTGCCCCGTTTGTACTGCTTCAATCACGTCCTGTCGTAGCATCAGGTGTTGCATGTTCTGGCGTGGAATAATCACCCCTTGTTTGCCTGTAAAGCCTTGCAACTTACAGGCATCAAAGAAGCCCTCAATTTTGGCATTCACCCCACCAATCGGCTGTACTTGACCCAACTGGTTCATTGAGCCTGTAATTGCCCAGGACTGATCAATTGGGATTTGGCAGATCGCGGAAATTAACGCAGAAAGTTCGGCAACGGTGGCACTGTCCCCATCTACCTGTCCATAGCTTTGCTCAAACGCCAAGGCAGCAGAGAAGTGCAGGATTTGTTCACGGCCAAAGTGGGCTTTTAGGAAGCTCGACATGAGCAATACGCCTTTGGCATGCAATGAACCACCCAGCTCTACACTGCGTTCAATATCCAGAATATCGCCACCACCTTGATAAACAGAGGCGGTCAGGCGAGAAGGTAAGCCAAACTCAACATCGGCATAGTGAATCACAGAAAGGGCATTGATTTGACCGAGACGATGCCCAGAAGTTTCAATCAACTGCGTACCACGAGACAGGTCTTGCCAGTAAAGTTCACGTAAATAGCCTAAACGATATTGGCGATGATGCAGGGCCTGGTTGACATGCTGGTCGGTGACAATCTTGTCACCCGCTTTAAAGGCATGGTGATGCGCTTCGCGGATCAGGTCACCAAGGGTTGAGGCATGTAATGATAAAGAGCTTTGATCCTCAGCCTGACGGCTGGAATCAGTAAGCAATGCGGCTAGTGCAGAACGGTCAAAGGGAAGTAATTTATCTGCCTGAACATAGTCAGCAATCAACTGCATATAAGCCTGTTCGTTACTGTCATTACGTTGTAATGTATCGGTAAAGTCGGCACGGATTTTAAAGACACTGCCAAGTTCAGGTTCTACTTCCAGAATTTCATAATAAATTTCAGGTTCGGCTAATAAAACCACTTTAATATCAAGTGGAACAGATGCAGGTTCAATGGAGATGCTGCCTGTGAGGGTGAGCATATGTTCCAGTGAAGAAAGCTTGAGTTGTCCAGATTTTAAGGCACGTTTCAGACCTTGCCACGCATAAGGCTGCTCCAGCAGTTGTTCCGCTTCCAGCATCAAAAAGCCGCCATTGGCCCGATGCAGTGAACCAGGACGAATCAGGGTGAAATCGGTAGTGATCGTACCATTGTGAGTCAGTTGCTCTACATGACCCAGTAAGTTGTAGTGCGTTGGAAAATCTTCAAAAATAACGGGTGCGCCACTATTTGGTTTATTGGCAATAATGACATTGGCCTGATAGCGTGAGGGTACGCGGTTGAACAGTGCAGGGGTAAAGTCATCTTCCTCTTGCTCTAAAATCAACTCAACATTGTCAATGATGTCTTCTGCATATTGTTTTAAATAAATATCGAGACCTTTAACCTCCTTATTTTTGTTTAAAATCAGTTCAATACGGGGCATCACCACCTGGGTGGCAATATCACGGTTTAAGCTGGACACCTGATCCCGTGCATCATCTTCCAGATCGCCCAGATGTAAACCCAAACGTTCCAGTTTTTTCTCCATATAACGCATATTGGAGTTGATTTCAGCACGTTCCTTGCTCGTTAATGCGTTCAGGTCATTTTGGGTGAGTTCATGATATTCATTGTCTTTCAACTGCATCGGAATAAAGACATGCTTGTCATTGCGGGAAATCAATTTTAAATCGAGTTCCTCGCCCTCTTTGGTCAGTTCAACCAGTGCCTGTTGCTGTACATCACCCGTATCCTGACGGATACGTTCAATACGGTTGTGATATGTTTCCGCACTAAAACGGCGTTCCAACTGCTTTAAGATAACTTGCCATGCCTGCTGCAAGGCATTTTGGAATTTAGTGCCTTGTCCCGCTGGAAAGCGCAAGGCAATCGGTTGTCTTGGATTCTTGAAATTATTGACGTAGACCCAGTCATCAGGGGTAGGCATGGTTTTGGCGTGCTGTTGGAGCAAACGCTTGATCATGGTTCGTTTACCAAGACCAGCCGTACCCACGGCAAAAATGTTATAGCCTGAATAGGGTAAAGAAATCCCTGCTTCGACTGAGGCGCGGGCGCGATCCTGTCCTAAAAAATTATTCAGTGGCTTAATTCGTTTGGTTGAACTTGGAATTTCAGCCAAATCTGGCGTATGCGTCAGTTGGTGTGCATGTAATGCCGTTTTAAGTAGGGTTGCCTGGATGTCCGTCTGTTCAAAAGCACTTGGAAATGAATTGATTTTTGCTGTAATCGTGTTTGTTGGTGTTGAAGATAAAGTTGTTGCAGTCATTTGATCGAGTTTTTGGGTCACTATTGCTATCCAACAAATAAAACGAAATGTGGGTAATTAACGTTATACGGGTTTAACCCCAAAGATCAAGCGAACTTGTGTTTTTTATCGACAAAACAAAACAATGACTTTATTTGATTGCATAAAGCAACTTGCAAGCAGGCGCAAGACACGATTGAATAGGCACATTCACGCATGTTCATGGAAAATAATAACCAATGACAACTCAAGCCACTGGGTGGGCATCTGCATTTAAGGCATTTTGGGATCGCCGTGCCCTGATTATGTTATTTCTGGGTTTCTCGGCAGGGATTCCGATTCTACTGATTTTTTCCAGTTTATCGCTGTGGCTGGGTGAGGCTGGCATTGATAAGAGTGCAGTGACCTTTTTTAGTTGGGCTGCCTTGGGTTATTCCTTTAAGTTTGTGTGGGCACCCTTAATTGATGAATTGCCTGTGCCGTTCTTGACCAAAACTTTGGGTCGTCGTCGGGCCTGGCTGCTGATTGCCCAGTGTTTAATTATCTGTGCAATTTGTATCATGGCATTTTCTGACCCAGCACTTGGGCAAGGCTATTTGGTTCAAATGGCAGTGGGTGCGGTTCTATTGGGGTTTTCAGCGGCAACACAGGACATTGTGATTGATGCCTACCGTATTGAGCTTGCTGAAACTGAAATGCAAACGGTTTTGGCTTCGACCTATAACGCTGGTTATCGCATCGGGATGATCGTTGCAGGTGCAGGTGCATTATTTTTAGCGGCTTATATGGGAACCGCAAAAGGCAACTACATCTATGAGGCCTGGAAATATACCTATTTAACCATGGCTGCCGTCATGGTGGTTGGAATTGTGACTACCCTCATTATTCGTGAACCACAAGTCAATCGTGTCTATAAACATTATAAAACCACAGACTATTATCGCTTGGTATTTGTGTTCTTTATTGCCGTGGCAACCTTTGTGGTGAGCTATATCTATTCAGGCAATGTCACGGAAGCAATGACTAAATCCGCGGCGATTAAAGACACCGCCGCATTGTTTGGCTTGGAGGCATTGCGCTTTTTAACCGCCACAGCAGCAGCGCTATTTGTAGGCACTACATTGGTGAAAATGGGTGTCGTCAATCAGCAGATGGCAAAAGAAACATGGGTTGCGCCCATTCTGGATTTCTTTAAACGCTATGGCGTAAAACTGGCTTTGGTTTTATTACTGTTGATTGGTTTCTTCCGTATCTCTGACATTATTGCAGGGGTGATTTCCAATGTGTTCTATCAGGACCTGAACTTTAGTAAAGAGCAGATTGCCGAAGCGGTCAAGATTTATGGTGTTCTGTTTAGTTTGGTGGGGGGCTTTCTGGGAGGGCTACTCGCGCAGCGCATGAACATTATGAAGCTGATGTTTGTCGGTGCGGTGTTGGCAAGCTCAACCAACCTGATTTTTATCGGTCTGGTTAAATCTGGAAAACCACTGGATCAGGTTGAAGTGCAAGTCGGTAGTCAACATTATCAGGTACTGGCGGATGAGGTGGGTTACTGGAAATTAGATGTTCCAACTCAGGTTCTGAGTAAGGCGAAACAAATTGAGGTCACAGCATCCTATTTAGATAAAGACAATGAGCCACCTGTGGTCATTGCCCAGCCTTATTTGGTGGGTGATGGCAAGAGTGCAGCTATGCAATTGTTGCCTGTAACCAGTAATAATCAAATTACCTTGCATGAGCATAACAGCAGCATCGTCGTCAAAGGTCAATATTTCGGTGAGCCTTTAACAGCCACCCAGAAGATTGTGATTGATTTGGACGGGGAAAGTTTTGATGCAAAACTGGATAAAAATGGGGTTTTTAGCGCAGTTGTTGGTGCAGATAAACTGCTGGCTTCACCCTCCAAACAGCTTAAAGCACAGTTGCTGGATGGAGAGCGTAGCCTGTTATCTACCGCACATCACTATCAGGCAAATAGTCATCTGACACTGAACAATGAACTTGATGTTGATATGCAGGACATACCATTGATTGACCCGAAATCAACCCAGAATGTTGAGATCAAGGGTAAGGTGATTAAAAGCTACAGCTCTTTATGGCTGTATATGGCGATTATTATCGATAATTTGGCCTCAGGTTTGGCGGGAGCGGCCTTTATCGCATTCCTATCCAGTCTGACTAGTGTGTCATTTACAGCGGTTCAATATGCAATTTTTAGTTCCCTGATGACACTTACCCCTAAATTATTAGGGGGATATTCAGGAACAATCGTCAGCAATATCGGTTATCCAAATTTCTTTTTGATGACCACATTGATTGGTATTCCCATTTTAATTTTAGTGGTTTGGGTTGCGAAACTGTTGCGTGACCATGAAAACCAGATAACACAGCAGAAAGGTGAATAACGATGCGCATGTTACATACGATGCTACGAGTAGGCAATTTAGAACGGTCGTTAAAGTTCTATACTGAAGTGCTTGGTATGAAATTGCTACGCCAGCGTGACTATGAAGAGGGCCGCTTTACATTGGCCTTTGTTGGTTATGGCGATGAAGAACACAATACTGTTCTTGAGTTAACCCATAACTGGGATACATCAAGCTATGATCTTGGCAATGCTTATGGTCATATTGCGATTGGTGTTGATGATGCCTATAAGGCATGTGAGGAGATCAAGGCCCGTGGTGGTAAGGTGGTGCGTGAGGCTGGCCCGATGAAAGGTGGCGTAACAGTCATCGCCTTTGTTGAAGATCCAGATGGCTATAAGGTCGAGTTGATCCAGCAGGATCAGGATGCTCGTAACAACTAAAATCTGTTCGATTCAGGCTAAGATTTCTTATTGAAAGCACTGGCTTTATTTAAATAGCCCAGTATGATGATTTGATCAAACGGTCAATCATTATATTGGGCTTTATATTTATTGGTATAGGTAGGGATGGGTTATGTTGAAGTTATTGGCACTGGATCGCTTTACAATATTATTGGTTGTCATGGTGGTATTGGCGTCCTTTATTCCAGTATCAGGTCAGCTTGCACATTATTTTAATATTCTCACAACTGTCGCAATTGCTATCCTGTTCTTTTTACATGGTGCAAAACTCTCACGTGAAGCAGTGGTTGAGGGGATGTTGCACTGGAAAATGCATGCCTTGGTATTTGCCTTTACTTTTGTGATTTTCCCAGCTATTGGGTTACTGGCAAAACCCATTTTGGAACCTCTTTTAGGTCAGGAGTTGTATTGGGGTTTCCTGTTTATGTGCTTCCTGCCATCAACAGTACAGTCCTCCATTGCATTTACCTCAATGGCAAAGGGTAATGTTGCTGGGGCAGTGTGTAGCGCATCTTTCTCCAATATCATTGGTATGTTTATTACGCCAATTCTAGTCAGCTATTTTATTCTCGGGCAAAGCCAGCATGATTTTGATCCAACCAAGTCAATTATTCAAATCACCTTATTGTTACTGGTTCCTTTTATTTTGGGGCAGTTATTACGTCCTTATGTTTTTCCTTATATGCTTAAGCTGCCAAGTCTGGTAAAGGCTTTTGATCAGGGTTCCATCTTGATGGTGGTGTATGGTGCTTTTAGTAGTGCCGTGGTGGCTGGTTTATGGCATCAGGTGAGTGGCTTGACGCTGCTTTATTTAACAGTTGCATGTTCTGTTCTGCTGACTGTGGTGATGTTGCTTGCTTTATATCTGCCCAAATGGCTGGGCTTTAACCGTGCCGATCAAATCACCATTTTCTTTTGTAGTTCCAAGAAAACACTGGCCAGTGGTGTCCCGATGGCACAAATCCTGTTTATTGGACAGCCACTGGGGATGATTGTGTTGCCAATTATGATTTTCCACCAAGTTCAGTTGATGGTGTGTGGGGTAATCGCCAATCACTGGTCAAAATCAGGTCAGGAATAGTTCGCAAAATTTAATTTATTGGCGTATAATACTCGCCACTTGTTGGCTTTGCCCTGACCTGGAGTCTCGGTGAGTCAAAAGAAATGGTCTGTTGTGGTGTTGATCTGCGAGTGTGAAAACACTTTGCTTTCCTCATGTTGAGAGTGATCAATTGCGATAACAGTTTAAGCCTTTCTTACTAAATAGGAGCATCGACCATGCGCGCCGATATTCACCCTAAATACCAAACATTAGTTGCGACCTGTTCATGTGGTAACGTGATCGAAACTCGTTCTGCGCTTGGTAAAGAAACAATTTACCTTGACGTATGTTCAGCTTGCCACCCATTCTATACTGGTAAACAAAAGAATGTGGACACTGGCGGTCGTATCGACAAATTCAAGCAACGTTTCTCTGGTATGTCACGTTCTATCAAACGTTAATATCGAGAAAACAAAAAAACGGGCATATTGCCCGTTTTTTTATGATTATAATTTCTAGACATAGGGCGTATTGAATACGCCCTATGTGAATTTATTGGTCTTGCACGTCCGTTAAACGGTCCAGTTTCTTCTGGAAATAGTTACCCTGTAAGAAACGGGCCTCTACATTCCATGCATTGGCAAACTGGTTCATGTCATTGAGTTCAGTCAGGAAAATCTCAACAGGTTTTTGGGCAATAAAATGCAGAATCTTTTCCTGTAGTACTGCCATCTCTTTTTCAGACCCCAGCATTTTTGCCAGCTTGCTATGGAAGCTGAGATATTGGGTATCAATCTGTTGAAGTATGCTGTCACTATACAATGAGTCGCCAAAACCACGGATGGAAATCTCTGCACCATGTTGTCGCAGTAAGGCAATTTGTGGCTGTGCCTGAGACAGGTTCTGCTGTAGGGCCTGCTCTGAGAATTGCAGAATCAGTGGATGAGCCTGTTTACTGCCAATAATGGTAAGTAACTTCGCAACCAACTCAGGCAGTTTCTTGTCATTTAATAAGATATGGTGATTGAGGTTTACAATCAATTTCGCTTTAGGGTACTGGGTAATGAAGTTGTGCAACTGCTTGCATGCCTCAACCAGTATCCAGCGGTCCAGTTGAACCGATAATTCAGGGTCATCCTTTAAATCACCCAAGTCAGTGATATCCTGCCATTGATTGTTATGGATAAAACCACCCGATACTTCATAGGTATGGGTATGTTGATCCTGCTTGTCATAAAGTTGCTGGTATTTTAGGTGAATATCACCTGCATCCAGTTTTTGCCTGAGTTCCTGTAACAGGCTTAACTCTACATTGGTTGGAATATGTTCGGTTGTTAAACCAATATCCGCATCAATTTTCGGGCTATCAATGGTTGGCAAACCAAGTGAGAACGCCTTGGTCAGGATCTGTTCAAGACTGGCTTCATCCGCAATTGGCTGGGCAAGCTCACTGTAGCCCAGTTTTAGATGAAGAGGGAATGTATAATTCTCAGTCACCAGTAACTGTGGTTTTTGCAGGCTATTCAATCCAATCAGCAGTGAGTTGAGTACATGGGTTGATTCTGCCTGAAACAAGGCAACATAAAGCGCATGGTCCACCTGACAGACAGGAACATTGACCTGTTCCTTAATAAAACCTGCAATGTTGGCGAAATAGGCCTTGGTGGCACGCCAGTCAGTCTGGAATACTTCGTTTGGACAGCTATTAAGGCTAAATAAAACCAGTGCATTGGCATTGGCTGGGTGGTTTGCAAGCTGTCGGTTGATTTGTTGCAGGGCTGTGTTCAGGCCTGAGATTTTTTCAGAGGAAGTAACGGCTGGTATAGTCGCTGAAGACTGACTGGTGGACTCACATTCGATGTTCAGCTGGATTTCATCCTCATTTCCCGAAGGAATGAACTCAACCTGTAACGCACTGTTTTTTACACTTGGGTTTTGGGTGCGAAGTTCAAAACGCCCTTGTTCGAACTGTCCCTGTGAAATTTTCTTAAAACGCAGTTTAAACTGACTCAGGTCTTGAGGCTGCAAAACGTCCAGAATGGGCAGGCCAATTAAATCATCTGCGTTGCTGAACCCAAAAAGCTGTGCATATTCGGTGTTGGCCGTAATATGAATGCCTTCCTGCAAAATTGCGACCGCTTTATGGGTTTCTGCAACCAGTGACTGCGCCTGGGTTTGTGCCGCTTCCAATTCACTGAGTAGGCGATGTTCCGCCTGAACCAAACGGCTATAGGACAGGGCCCGAATAATACTGATATAAAAATTTTCAGGTGATTTAAGATTTAGGACATCATAAATCCCTTTATGAATATAAGTTTGATATTGATCAGCTTTGTAGTCATCTGGTTCAAGTAACAGTACAGGCAGGCTAGGCTGTGACGATGCCTGAATCAGTGAAAGAGTCTGTTCAATCTTTAGGTCGTATGCACGTCCAAAAATAACCATATCCCAGGGAAGATTCAGCTGTTTTTCAAATGTTTTGAGGTCATCAAGCAAGGTTGCCTTAACCTGATGTTCCTGATTGGAGAATAACTCCAGAATCTGGTTATAACGTAACTGGTTGTCATCAATAATGAGTAAGCGGGTTTCAGTTCGTTTTAACTTTTTAGAGAGTAAAGAATTTCTCACTTCAATGCTTCCCATAAATCTTGATCATTGGTATCCATATTCTTTTGTGCCATGAATTTATGAAGAATGGACTGTTCATCTTCATTTAGCAGTTCAAAATCAAATTGAACAAAACTCTGGGTAATTAATTGGGCGTTTAATAAATACACTTTTACTTCCTCTTTCCCCAATCTTAAATGAATCGCCTGTTGTTCCCGAAAAATTTGTGAACCAGGTAAAATTAAAGTTGTTTTGGTTTCATCCAGATTCTGGTTTTTTAATAAAAGTGCTGGATGATAGTTACTGACATGCCGATCGGCCTGAATGCGTACAGCACATGGGAAGATTTCCTGCGCAAGAACTTCCAGACCAAGTTCCAGACTTTTCTCAGTTGACTGCTTAAGCCAGCGAATCACCCCACCACGCCAGTGTCCATGTGAGGTTTCCTTGACCAGAATGTATTCACCTGTTCTTAAATTCTTGGGAGCTTCCCCCGACCATTTAATGCGGTAGCCATTAACACTGATATCCAGTATATCGGATTGGTAAACTGCCTTGCTTTCACGACTTAGGCGTTGAATGCTTGATTCTTCATTATTTCCAGAAAGCTTTTTATCCCAGGCAGACATAAACTTTGATTCGTTTTGTAAATTAAAGTGATGCTCTAGTAATAAGGTTTCTGAAAAGTTCTTTGCCTTGGAAAGATAAAAGTGCGCTGTCAGCAAACCAAAACAGATATGCAACTGGGCTGAATATTCATAACGTTCATGACGACGCTCTGCTGTGGTTCCAAGAATGGTCTGAACATGGAACTTAAGTGCAGGGGTCAGGTAAATTTTTTCATTCTTGGAAATATATTCAGCATTTTTATGCAATGTTGCCGTGACATGGTCCAGCAAAGTATTGGTGCTAATAAAAACATTGGGATTAAAACCTGAGCTTTGCTTTTTATTATAGATTGGTGGGTGGTCCTTGGTGGTGTCCACGACATATTTGGTCAGGTCAGTCTCTTTAGACAGGATTTGAACCATTTTTGCCCAGTCAAAACTACACTGGAACAATGCTTGAATTTCAGACTGGCGAATCTGGTTGGTATTAAAAATATCCATCAAAATCAGCTGGGCATAGGCCTGGGAAATATTGCTGAGAGAGTTGGGTTTGCCACCCTGAATCTGTTCCAGATTGGTCTGATGATATTTATGGGTGAGTGCAGCCTCATAAAGTTGATGGGAAATCAGCCATTGTCCTGCAACAGGTTCACTATAGAGCATATGTTGCTGATAGAGCAGTTGGGTCAGCTGCTGCAAGGCCTGAAAGGTTGCCAAGGTTCTGGCAGTTTGTAAGTTCTTTTTCTGGTTTAGCGCAAAGATTGAAAATTTTTGATTGTCGAGCTGGTCACTACTACGGCGCACAATATTAATATAGATTGCCGCAAAATAGCAGCGTAACAACATGGCCAGTTCAATGATGTGTTCATTACGGTCTGAACTGATGACACCCTGGTTAAAAAAATTCTTTTCCAAGCTACCCAATACATTTTCAATTGTCGGATGTAAAATTTGTACCAGATCAAAACGCAGTGTCTCAGAACACTCAAGTTCGCTGAGTTCTAACAGGGCTGCAAATAGTGCTTTGGAGGTATCTCCCAACTGCATGATGGACAGGTTGGAAATCCATTCATTCAAGCTTTTTGAATTGGTGTCGCAAAAGCTTAGTTTATCCCGTCTCAAGACAGTTGGAATTTGAAATATATCCGAAAAAGCATTATTCATCATTGTGTTATCAATCTCAGAACGTTTGAACCCCAAAAAGCGGTGTTTTATTTTTTTCGCCCGCAATTTCCCTCACAAGTTTCGGAACCAGGTAACCTGGTAAACTTGCCAATACATCACTGTATATCTGATCTATCTCTGAAGACCTTAAATCAAAATGCTGAGCCCCTTTGACTTTATCCAAAACATGCAGGTAATAGGGCATTACCCGCGCTTCAAATAAACGGAAACTCAACTCATGCAAAATTTTTGCAGAATCATTCACACCTTTTAATAAAACCGCCTGATTCAGCACGGTTATGTGATGGAGTGATAACTGTAATAACTTTGAGCAGGTGAAACCATCCAGTTCAGCTGCATGGTTTGAGTGTACCACTACTATAATGCGTAGCCTACTGTTTTTTAATATAGAAATCAGTTCTTCATCAATACGGTTTGGAATAACGATGGGAACACGTGAATGAATTCTCAGTATTTTAATCTGTGGGAGGGAGGCAAGACGCTCCAGCCAAAGTGAAATTTTTCGATTTGAAAGCGTCAGTGGATCGCCACCACTTAAAATCACTTCATTGATCAGCGGATTTTGCTCAATATATTGCCTGATATGTGGCCAGTCATCATTTTTAGGTAGATTTTCCTGATAGGGAAAGTGACGGCGAAAGCAGTAACGGCAGTGAATTGCACATGCACCTGTTAAGGTCAGTAAAAAACGCGACTGATATTTATGTAGAACGCCAGCCATCTGGTTGGCTGCCTCTTCACCCAGTGGGTCGGTGACAAACTCAGGATGTTCCTCAAGTTCCAGATGATGGGGGAGGACTTGTAGCAACAGGGGATCAAGGGGATCGCCAATGCTCATTTTTCCGACGAATGCACGCGGGACACGCAATTTAAACTTTTCAGAGGCGAGGATTGCCCCTGATAATAGCTGATCGGTGGATAACTCAAGCAGATTTAACAGCTCCAGAGGGTCAGTAATGAGGTCACTCAGTTGTGATTGCCAGTTTTGCTCTTGATGTAAATAGTTTATCATGCCATACGTTAAAAATAGTGTGAGGACTATGCCTGTACGTGTAGTCTAGCATTAATAGAGTTGAGTTTTAAGTTTGGAGTGCGCCTTTCATGGCCTATTATTCTACAAATGATTTTAAAGCAGGCCTCAAGGTTATGCTTGATGGCAACCCATGTTCAATCATGGAAAACGAATATGTAAAACCAGGTAAAGGTCAGGCGTTCAACCGTGTGAAACTGCGTAACCTGCGTTCTGGTAAGGTATTGGAAAAAACTTTCAAGTCAGGTGACTCTTTGGAAGCCGCTGATATTGTTGAAGTTGAAATGGATTACCTCTACAACGATGGCGAAATGTGGAACTTCATGGACCCTGTATCTTTCGAGCAAATCGCTGCTGACAAAACTGCAATGGGTGATGCTGCGAAATGGTTAAAAGACGATTCAAATGAAAAATGTACCATCATGTTGTTCAATGGCGTACCTTTAACTGTGAGTCCACCGAACTTTGTTGTGCTTAAAATCGTTGAGACTGATCCAGGTGTACGTGGCGATACTTCTGGTGGTGGCGGAAAGCCAGCGAAACTTGAAACAGGTGCTGTGGTGCGTGTTCCATTATTCGTACAGCAAGAAGAAAGTGTTCGTGTAGACACGCGTACAGGTGACTATCTAGAGCGTGCATAATCGTAAATGAGTAGCACTGCTACGCAAGATATACGATTCTCTAAGGGATGATTAAACAATCATCCCTTTTTTTATGCCAAAGTATTAGATAAATAATTTTTGATAAAAGATAAACTGACAAAGATATTTTTCTACAGAAAATAGAGAAAGGGAAATCAAAATAACCACAAGTTATGTATTGGAGAGGTTTTGAATGGAGACAACACAAGCAAAATCAACACTTCCCTCAAAACTCCTATGGAGTTTGGTTGCCATAGTCGGGGCAATTTCATTTGGGATATTGGCGGTGAGTCGCGGTGAGCATGTCAATGCAGTCTGGCTGGTTCTCGCTGCGGTCTGTGTCTATAGCATTGCATATAGGTTCTATAGTTTATTTATTGCAAATAAGGTATTTGAGTTAAATCCCAGACGTTTAACACCAGCGCATCGCTTAAATGATGGTCTGGATTATGTCCCGACCAATAAATATGTTTTATTCGGACATCACTTTGCAGCGATTGCGGGTGCAGGACCGTTGGTGGGACCAATTCTAGCAGCGCAGATGGGTTATTTGCCTGGAACAATCTGGCTTCTGGTGGGTGTGGTGATTGCTGGGGCAGTGCAGGATTTTCTGGTTCTGTTTATTTCCACACGACGTGATGGTCGTTCCTTGGGAGAAATGGCAAAGCAGGAACTTGGAACTTTTGCAGGTGTCATTGTTATGCTCGGCACATTGGGCGTAATGATCATTATTCTTGCAGTATTGGCTTTAGTTGTTGTAAAAGCCTTGGCCCATAGCCCGTGGGGTGTGTTTAGTATTGCCGCCACCATTCCAATTGCCCTGTTTATGGGCATTTATATGCGTTACCTACGCCCAGGAAAAATTGCAGAGGTATCCATCATCGGTTTTGTGCTGATGATGGCTGCAATTGTGTTTGGTGGTGATGTGGCGAAAGATCCATATTGGGGGCAATTGTTTACCCTCAGTGGAACACAGCTGACCTGGGCACTGATCATTTATGGCTTTATTGCCTCAGTATTGCCAGTTTGGTTGCTATTGGCACCGCGTGACTATCTATCCACTTTCCTTAAAATCGGTGTGATTGCAGGTCTGGCTGTTGGGATTATCTTTGCCATGCCTGACCTGAAAATGCCTGCGGTGACCCATTTTATTGATGGTACAGGTCCTGTATTTGCAGGCAGTTTATTCCCTTTCCTATTTATTACCATTGCCTGTGGTGCGATTTCAGGTTTCCATGCGCTGGTTTCTTCTGGAACAACCCCAAAACTGGTTGATAATGAAGTCAATATCCGCATGATCGGCTATGGTGGGATGTTGATGGAATCTGGCGTTGGGATAATGGCAATGATCTGTGCGACAGTGCTTGATCCTGGTGTTTATTTTGCGATTAATGCACCAGCGGCTGTTCTCGGTACAACGGTGGATACGGCTGCGGAAGCGGTGCGTAATCTAGGTTTCATCGTCACACCTGAGATGCTGACTGTGCTTGCTCAGGAAGTTGGTGAAAGTTCAATCCTTTCCCGTACGGGTGGCGCGCCAACCTTTGCGATTGGTATGGCACATATCATCTCTGAAATTTTCAATAGCCGTTCCATGATGGCATTCTGGTATCATTTTGCCATTCTGTTTGAAGCCTTATTCATCCTCACTGCGGTAGATGCGGGAACACGTGCCTGTCGTTTCATGGTGCAAGATACGGTCGGTATCGTGGTGCCAGCGGTGAAACAATCCAGTTCATTCTTTGGAAATCTGGTTGGAACCTTTGTTGCGGTTGCAGGCTGGGGCTTCTTTGTTTATCAGGGCGTGGTTGATCCACTGGGTGGGATTAACTCATTGTGGCCGCTATTCGGTATCGGTAACCAGATTCTTGCCTCAATGGCATTGATTTTGGGTACAGTCATTTTATTCAAGATGAAAAAAGAGAAATATGTTTGGGTCACCATTGTCCCAACAATTTTCCTGTTCATTACCTCAATGACCGCGGGTTGGCAAAAGATTTTCCATGAAAATCCAAAGATTGGTTTCCTTGCGCAAGCCAACCGTTTTTCTGATGCGATTGCGCGTGGTGAGGTGCTTGCTCCAGCCAAAACTGTTGCTGAAATGCAGACAATTGTCATGTCCAATCAGATCAATGCCGCATTGTGTGGCTTCTTTATGATTGTGGCGATTGTGATGGTAATTGCCTCAATTGGAATTGTACGCCGTGCATTGCAAAGTTCTGTGCCTACTGTCAATGAAGCACCCGCAGTTTATTCAGAAACACCGATGACTGCGAATAGCATCAAGGGAGAGTAGGCATGGATTTTAAGATCGCTCGGCAGGGTGGTTCTGTGATTGTAAAGATCATTAAGTTCACGATCCTGTCACAAAAACACCTGATTTTTTCGCCCAAAAATTGGTCGAGGATTGCGGTTTTATGGCAGAACCTGCAAAAAAGTTTTCGTTTGATGGTCGGTGTCCCTGACTATGAAAATTATGTACAGCACATGCAAAAGCATCATCCTGATTTGACACCGATGGATGCCAAGACATTTTATCGTCATTGTATTGATTCACGCTACCCGTCAGCAGGCGGTAATATGAAGAAATGTCCTTGCTAGAAATCTTTTGATTTCTTTGAAAAAAACCTAAAACAGTGTATGTTGAGACATACACTGTTTTATTTTTGGGAGAATATAATGTGGGGCACGGAAAAAGCTTCGGTTCAAGACAAAAAACAACAAAACCAAGAATTAGAACAAGATATTAAAAGCTTTAGCCAAAAGATCGATAAATTTTTAGTAGAAGTGAACCAGCTTATTCTGGATAAACCACAACAAACTAAACTTGCCCTGACCTGTTTACTGGCAGGCGGTCATGTGTTGTTTGAAGACTTACCTGGTTTAGGCAAAACCACGTTGGCCAGTGCACTGGCGCGTTTGGCTGGACTGCATTTCCAGCGTATTCAGTTCACCAATGACATGCTGGCAAGTGATGTGATTGGAATCAATATCTTTAATCAAAAAGAACATTTATTTGAGTTTAAGAAAGGTCCGATTTTTACCCAGATTTTGCTGGCCGATGAAATTAACCGTTGTAGCCCCAAAACACAGAGTGCCTTGCTTGAGGCAATGGAAGAGGGGGCAGTCACGGTGGATGGGATTCATTATGAATTGCCACAGCCATTCTGGGTGTTGGCTACTCAAAATCCGCTGTTTCAAAGTGGAACGTATGCCTTGCCTGAGTCGCAGCTTGACCGTTTCCTCATGCGTTTATCTTTGGGTTATCCATCACGGCAGGCAGAAAAATTGCTGCTACAGCAAAGCTCACGTCAGGTTTTGATTCATCAGTTGGATGCTGTATTTAATCAGGCTGATATTCTGCATTTACGTGAATTGGCAAAACAGGTTTTTCTCAGTGATGCAGTGTTAAATTATATTCTTGATTTAGCAGCTGAAACCCGTAAGCAACGACATGGACTTTCTACCCGCGGCGTATTGGCGCTCAAGGCGGCAGCACAGGCCTATGCACTGGTTGAGGGACGAAGCTTCGTCACAACCGATGATGTGCAAACGGTTTTTGTGGCAGTGGTTGCCCATCGTTTAAGTCTGGGAGAGGTTGAGGTGAAACAGCTTTTGCAGTCAGTTGATACCTTATAGTTGAGAGTGGCTTATGCAGAATGGACTTAGGCAGCGAGTACAGCATTGGATTGCAAAACGCTTTCAGGTAGAGGGTACTAAAATACTGTTGCAGAAAGATGTTTTGGTTTTCATTTATAAGCAGGGTTTTTTATATCTTATTTTGATTCTGATTACCTTTATTGCTGGGATTAACTATGCCAATAACCTGATTTTAGGATTCTGCTTTTTAATCAGTGCCATTTTATGTATTAGTTTTTACCTGACTTTCAAACAGTTGCACGGCTTACAAATTGAAGTTGTGACTCCAGAAATTGGACAGGTTGAACAGGCTTTAATGCTCAAGCTGCTGTTTAAACAGCCAGCAAATAACAGTCGATATCTGCGGGTGCAATGGCAGCAACAGGAACAGATTTTTTATTTGGATCAAACACAACAAATTTTAGAATTGCCTATTCTTCCTCAAAAGCGGGGGATCTATGAGGTAGGCTCAGTGAAAATTTATTCCACCTATCCTTTAGGACTGGTACGGGCTTGGACTTATCTATATCCCAAACAGAAAGTCTGGATTGCACCCAAAGCCCATGACTGGCAGAAAGAGCATAAACATCAGAGCACAAATGCGAATGACAGTCTGGATGAGTTTAAAGAGTTGAGAGCATTTCAGCAGGGTGATTCCTATCAAAATGTCGCATGGAAGCAGGTTGCACGTGGGCAGGGATTTTTTATCAAGATGTTTGAAGCCCAGGCCAACCATCAACATCTGGAAATTGATTATCAACAGATTCCAACACAGGGACATGAAGAAAAGCTCAGTTTCATGATGGGCTTGATTGAGCAATGTGAACAGTTGGGGGATGACTATGCCGTGATTTTGCCACATGCGAGACTGGAAAGTGGACAAGGGCAATCACAGCTCATCAAGGCTAAACTTTTACTGGCGCAGGCTTGACGATGACCAAACAAATCTATTTCTGTATTTTGGCTGCGCTGGCATGTATCTTGATGGGGCAAGTCCCCTTTATTCCAGTTACCCTAAGTGGGTTATGGGGCGTTGTCTGGTTAACACTGGTCTGGCGATATAGCAAACACAGGATCAATCCATTTCCTAAACTGGTTTTGATATTGTTTACCTTACTATCATTAGGGCTGATTTATATCAACTATCAGACCTTGTTGGGTGTGGAGGCAGGTGTCGCTTTTTTAAGCACCTGTTTATTTGCCAAAAGTCTGGAGGCTAAAAATACCCGTGATCTACTGATCGTGTTCAACTTTGCTTTATTCGTTAGTGCAAGCTTACTGTTGCACAGTCAGGCATTCTGGATGGCGGTACTTGTATTCGCATCATTTGTGATGTGTTTGATGGGATTGTATCGGATTCAGACCAGCTTATTTAGCAACAACACAATATCCTCAAACCAGTTGAAACAGGACATTAAGCAGATTTTTAAGTTTGTGGGTATAGCAACGCCGTTCTTTATTTTACTGTTTGTCTTTTTCCCGCGTCTGCCCCCTCTGTGGTCAATTCCAATTCAGAAAGATCGGGCAACCACAGGCATCAGTGACCGCATGTCACCTGGGGATATTGCCGAGCTTTCGCAGTCCTCGGCTTTGGCTTTTCGTGTGGTCGCAAATATGTATCAGTTGCCAAGTCGCAATGAATTATATTGGCGTGCTTTGGTGCTGGATGAATATGATGGCACCACCTGGACCAGTAGTTTTTTTAATCAGCAAATCAAAAATATACAGTCTACCTCGCATAGTGTGCCGTACCAATATCTGCCTGCCGATGAACAGGCAAACTGGATTATGGGTTTGGAATATTCAGTTCCTCAGGGACGTTATTTACAGCTTTATCAGGATGATAGTATTCGACCAACCCGATTGATTAAACGTAATCAACCCATTCAAATGCAATGGTTGGGACGAACATCAACAGAAGCTGTTTCTTTGTCACCACGTCAACTTGAATTCAATATCAGGTTTAAAGAGGGCAGTGATAAAAAAGCCCAGCAATTGGCACATGAGTTGTTTGAGCAGAACCAACAGCAACCTGAAAAATACATTCAAGCAGTGCTGTCTTGGTATCGTAAAAATGGCTTTGTCTATACCCTGACACCTGGCACTTTGGGGGGGAATCGTATCGATCAATTCCTATTTTCCAGCCGAAAAGGTTTTTGTGAACATTATGCCTCCAGTTTTGTCATGTTGATGCGTTATGTGGGGATACCTGCACGAGTGGTGACAGGCTATCAGGGCGGACAACTTGCGCCTGATGGTCAAAGTTGGGAGGTTCGCCAACTGGATGCACATGCCTGGAGTGAGGTTTATCTCAATGGTAAGTGGAAAAGAATCGACCCGACTGCAATGATTGCCCCACAACGGATTGATGCTGGGATGCAGGATTATCTGGCAGAAGATCAAACAGTTTGGGGCGATAACCAAACACAGGCTTGGCGTGTACAGCAGTTTAAATTATTAAAAAATATGCGTATCTGGAGCGATTACCTAAGTTATCAATGGCAAAGCAAAGTCGTGGGTTATGATGCCGAAAAACAAAAAAACTGGTTAGCTCGACTGGGGCTGGATTCAAGCTATGGCTCTGCTGTGGTTCTCATTTTAGGAATAGGTGGTGTTTTAATGCTCTACGTTGGTTTTTATTGGTGGAGACAAAGCAGACGCCAAGAGCAATATCAACGTATCATTTTTAAATTTCAAAAACAGTTACCGAAACATTTGCAAAAATATCCTGCTGAAACTTTCCATAGCTGGATCAAACGTTTGTCGTTACTTGTTGAGGATCAACAATCATTTGAACAAGTGATTGTGTTATATCAAAAAATCGTGTTTTTAGAACAAAAGGATGGTTCTGATATTCATCAATTCAGGAAGTTGCTTAAAGACTGCGCGATTGCACTCAAACAGTCCCAAAAAAACTTGTGAATACGCTGAAAAATGAATATTATGCTTGTCATTCTAGGTGTATAGCTCAGTTGGTTAGAGCGCTACGTTGACATCGTAGAGGTCTCCAGTTCGAGTCTGGATATACCTACCAAATTTTAATGCTAAATTGGTCAGCTTGATGGTTTAAAATCATCAAAATTTTCGTCAAAAACACCTTATTATTTCCGTTTTAGCACCAAATGGACACCAAGTTTTTACTTGGTTTTCTGTGTTGGTGCTGCAACGACACCAAGGTGATTTTATGCAAAAACCAGTGAAGCGTGGCAATGCTTGGTGTATCCAAGTCCGTTATAAAAATCTTCGTGATACCGCAACTAGAGATACTGCTCGTGAATGTGAGCAATGGGCTGCTATACGTCTGCTTGAGATGAAAGCAGAGTATGATCCTAAAAAAACTCAAGAACAAAAACCTTATTTTTCATTCTATGGACTTTGTCAAAAATACTATGATGAAGAAGGTTGTAAGAAAAGAGGCAAATCTTTCATTGAGCAACAAATAAAAAAAGAAACATTTAAAAAGTATTTTGGTGATCTTGCAGAAAAATCAATATATGAAATTGAACCAATTGACATAAAGAATTGGCGAGATAAACGTTTAAAGGATGTCACATCTGGAACGGTACATAGACAAATGTGCCTGTACACTTCTGTGTTTAATTATGCTAAAAATGAACTTTTCATGATTAAAGAAAATCCATTTGCTCAAGTAGTAAAACCTGAAAAGCCCCCATCTCGCAACCGATTAATAAGTCCAAGTGAAATAGAAATCATACTTCAAGCACTTAATTATAAAATTGGTACTACACCTAAAACGCCACGGCAGTATGTTGCTTGGGCTTTTCTTTTTGCGATAGAAACAGCGATGCGAAAAGGGGAGATTGTAGGAATTACTTGCAATAATATTCACGCTGATTATGTACACTTACCGATCACTAAAAATGGTGATGCTCGTGATGTGCCATTATCAAAAGAAGCCCGTGAACTTCTTGACCTGGTTCCTCACACTGACCGAGTAAAATTAATTCCTCACAACTCAAATTCATTTCGCTTAGTTTGGCAAAGGGCAATTGAAAAAACTGAACTACATAATATTGTTCATTTCCATGATACACGGCATGAAGCTATTACTTGACTTGTGAACAAGCGTAAATTGCCAGTTGAGATACTTGCCCGATCAGAACAGAAGCAAAACCCAAAAAGTTTTTCAGCAATATCCATATTTAAAAGTCTTTAATGGAGAGATCTTCCAAAATCAAAAGGTCTATACACCCAAACAGATTTATATCTATAGCCAGCCCTATAAACGTGACACTTCTTATCTGAATGACATGATTGCTTTTTTTTAAGTATGAAAATATGGAGTTTGACTTTGTTATTTTAGTTTTAACTAGTAAGTTACTTAAAATTTCTAGAGTTGTTGTAAGATTCAGCTAATCTAAACTCCTACCATGGTATAAGATCGAATAGCATTGCTATTTCTAGATAGATAGTCTATTTTATAAATATGAACTATTCAAATTTACCTAAAAGACCACGTGGTCGGCCCACTAAACATGGAAGCAACTATGCAGATACGAAAGACGTATTAATACGTCGTGGTATTGAATTGCTTACAGAACGGGGAATGAATGCCATGAGCCTAGATGATCTCATGAAGCCTATTCAGATTCCTAAAGGTTCGTTCTACCATTATTTTGAGAACAAAGAAGCATTTATTTTAGAAGTCTTAAAGGCCTACGAAATTTATTTTGCGAGACGATTGAATAAATTTTTAAGCCAACCAGATCTTCCCCCAGTAGAAAAACTACAAAACTTTGTAAAAGACGCTGGAGAAAAGTTACAAAAATATGATTATAAGCGAGGCTGTATTCTCGGTAATTTAGGGCAAGAGGTTTCTTATTTAGCGCCTGAAATTATTGATCGAATAGAAAGTATTTTTCAGGTGTGGCAGAAAATGGTTTCTGACTGTTTACATGAATTTTACTCTCAATATAGCTTAACAGATTGTAAGGAAATGGCTTACCAATTTTGGATTGGATGGGAAGGTGCCGTTCTTAGAGCACGTTTAATCAAATCTACGAGTCCTTTAGAAGCATTTTTTCGCTTGTTTACATTGGGCGTAGAACAGTTTAATAGTGTAAGAAATTGATTAAAAAAATGCAGAAAATGCATTTATTTTTTAATCAATTCTAGTCGATAGGTCTAATTAAATAAAGAGGATGTTTTATGTACACAGGTATCTTAATCACTAAAGATGACGCTGGTTATGTCTCAAAAGTTGCTGAGATTACTCCAAATCCTTTGCAGGAAAGAGAGGTTAGAGTTGAAGTAAAATATTCAACATTAAATTATAAAGATGCTTTAGCCATTACTGGGCGTTCGCCAGTAGTACGCAGTTTTCCATTAACACCAGGCATCGATTTTTCAGGTGTTGTAATTGAATCAGAACATCCAGCATGGAAACAAGGAGATGAAGTTCTATTAAATGGTTGGGGTGTTGGGGAAAAATACTCTGGCGGATTAGCTGAACAAGTGACTGTTTCAGGTGATTGGCTCATACAAAAACCTTCTGCTTTTTCTTTTAAAGATACGATGATTATTGGGACAGCAGGTTATACAGCTATGCTGTGTGTCATGGCTTTGCAAAAGCATGGAATCAAACCAAGTGATGGAAAAATTTTAGTAACGGGTGCAAATGGCGGAGTGGGTAGTATTGCCATTATTATTTTGAGTCATCTTGGCTATGAGATTACAGCATCAACTGGTAGACCCCAAGAATCAGAATATTTAACCTATTTAGGTGCGAGTGAAATTATTGATCGCGCTGAATTATCTTCACAAGGAAAGCCGCTAAATAAGGAAATTTGGGCAGGTGTAATTGATACTGTGGGTAGTCATACTTTAGCCAATGCATGTGCTAGTACAAAATATCGTGGTGCTGTCGCTGCGTGTGGTTTAGCTGGTGGAATGGATTTTCCTGCAACAGTTGCTCCATTTATCCTGAGAGGGATTACCTTATATGGAATTGATAGTGTTATGGCACCAATCGAGCTAAGAAAAGAAGCTTGGGAGCGTTTAGCTAAAGAACTAGATAAAATAAAACTGGAAACAGTAACGACTGAAATTCAGTTAACAGATGCTGTAAATATTTCAAATGAAATTTTAGATGGAAAAATAAGAGGTAGGATTGTTGTAAAAGTATAATTTTTAAAGTGGATTTTCAAAATGAGATTTGGCGTAGATCTCATTTTTTAGATGAGGATATTCCCATTAGTCAATTCATTCCCTTTATTTAATTTTTAGTCAATAGAGTTATTTAAATTATGACCAGTACTTATATAAATGTACAAGACACAGCATTTATCAAGTACTGGTGGAGTTAACTGGTGGATCTTTGATGAAAAAGACACTTAAGTTTCAGTATTATTTTAAGGATTTTTGCCATAGTGACTTTACAGATATAGTAGTTATTCCCTCAAAATTTTTATCATAATTAATTAGATTATGTTATGCCTGTCTAATTTTTGCGGGTTTTTCAATGAGTGGGTTCCAAAATGAAAGAAACCCAAAATCAATCTTTGCTTCGAGCCCATATCAGCCTTTGTATGACTTTTGAATTTCTTGTAAAATACTCCCTTGTGAAGATGTAGACATAAATATAATAAATGATATGTTATAATATATCAATTGATGGTTTTTAGGTCGTGTATACTTATAATAAAATACATATCCAGTTTGCTAGTTATTTAGCTGAAAAATATCTATTAAAAATTTTAATTACAGCACTTCATTAATGGTGCTAAATTTAAGTAAAACAATTAAATGATTTAATTTTACAAGTCATACTTTAGACTTGATTTATTGTATCAATAATTTTGATAATATTTATATATTTTGTTTATAACCGATCGAGAAATTAATAAAATCAACTAAATCATCTTCAATATTTAACAGTTCATCAAATTTATTTTGACAGATATAACGAAAAATAATTTCATAAGCTCCGCCAATCGCAGCATCATAAAATAAATCAGGAACAGCTACCCACAATTCAGGTTGTTTGATCTTAATAGCACTATGAATTAATTTAAGTCTTTTTCCTAATTCTGAAAAAAATAAATTGCGTTGCTCTAAACATCGACTCCCAGCTTTTGGGAATTCAATTGCCCATGCCTTAGTGAAGTCCTGTTCAGTAACACACAGTTGTAAATAGGCACGTAGAGAGGACCTGATCCATTGATCACCGTTGCTCCCCTGAGCTTTGATATCCGTAAGCACTTGTTCATACAAGGCTTTTCGACCTAAATCATCAGCGGCAAGAAAACAATCTTCTTTATTTTCAAATATTTCATAAAATGCCTGTTTAGATACTCGTGCTGTTTTAACAATGTCAGCAATCGTTGTGGCAGCAAACCCCTTTTCAGCGAATACACTAATTGCTGCTTTAACTAAACGTCGACGTTGCTTTTCACGTGTTTCTTCGGTTAAGAGGCTGGTACGGCCTCTGGGTAAGCCTGCAGCTTGAGTATCGTAAGCACCAGAAAGTTTTTCCACACTAAATCTTCTACAAATTTTTAATCTTAGCAAAGCTATCATTAACCCGTTTATTGCTCAAGATTGTTTTGTTTAAACAATCTTCAATTGAAAAATAAATATATAAGTTTCAATTGGATGAAAAATATTGATTGACTAAGAATGCAAAGCAAACTACAAAAGAACCAATAAGTACTTTTGTGAATTGGAAATAATATGTCTACCTTAGAAGCTATTAAAATTAGTCAATCTTCCACAGCACATCGTTTGAAAGCTTCTTTCCCTGTCAGACGCTTAAGTTTTGATTTCACCAGTTCAAAGCGTTATTGGTTTGATAATGATGCTTATTTCACCCATTTGATGAATGCAATGTCCGCTATTTTTCCTCAGGGGGAATTGATGCTAATAGAAGCTTTGAGAAATATTCGGGACAAAATTGATGATCCTCTACTTCAAGCAGAAATCAGTGCTTTTATCGGACAAGAAGCCATGCATGCTAAAGAGCATTTGGCATTTAATCGTTATGCTGATGAACAGCAGATTAATATCGATAAATTACAGAATGAAGTTAAAGCCTTGTACGCCATAATGCAAAAAATATTGCCAAGTATGCATATCATGTCAATTGGGTGTGCGATTGAACATATTACCGCAACCTTAGGGGCTGAACTTTTACGCAATGATCATTGGAATAATCGTTTAGTTGGTCCAGTTGCTGAACTATGGCTTTGGCATGCAGTTGAAGAAAATGAACATAAAGCAGTATTCTTTGATGCATATGTCGCCTCAGGCGGGGGATATGTATCACGTATTTTTTATATGACCTTCGCAGGCAGTATTTTAACTTTCTTAATTGCAAATAACACACGACGATTGCTTAAAGCAGATCGAATGCTTTCTCTGAAAGGTATAGCGCAGTTCCTCAAACAGGGAGTCGGTCATCGAGGATTATTAACCTTACAAACCGTTAAAGATTTTTTAGATTATTATCGACCTGATTTTCATCCTTTTGATCATGATACCAAGGCTTTAGAAAAACTCTGGCAGCAACGTTTGGATCTAAAAATTTAAATCTTAGGGAAATACATAAATGAAAACCACATCAAATATTGATGCAAGTTATATTCAAGCACAATCAGAAGAAGTTGTAGAACGATTTCTGACTGCTTTGGTTGAACAAGATCATAATGTGATTAGAGAACTCCTTCATTCAGATGTGCTTTATACAAATGTTTCTTTACCGACTTTTAGAGGTGGAAAACGGGTTGCTGGTTTAATCAAACTTGCGCTCAGTAGCTCAAGAAAGTTACAAGTTAAAAATCATCAAATCGTAGCAAAAGAAAATATTGTACTCACCGAGCGTACAGATATTGTAGAAATTGGACCATTGCATATTGGATTTTGGGTATGTGGCACATTTAAAGTGGAGAATGGAAAAATAATTTTATGGCGTGATTATTTTGATTGGTTAAATGTGAGCCAGGGGTTGCTCAGAGGAGTTTTCGGGATAGGAATAACTGGTTTACGTCCCAAGATATAGATTTTTAAGATATTTTTTGAAATTTTTGACTTTTGGTAGTTGTGTATCTTTAAGGTTAAAAATAAGTAGTGTATTTGGCTGATAGTGTTTTTGCGAACAAAGTCCCAAAATGATATTTTATCTTATTTAATAAGTTCTAAAATGGAACTTTAGAAAGAAAAGAGTTGAGTTGTTCTATGAAAGTTCTCGTATCAAGTAAAATGTCATCAGGAAAAATCAAAGATAAGATTAATCAAAAGATTGCTCAAACGGCAGGGGCTTTAATCGGAGTTGTAAAACCTGAAAAACAGGTTTTATTACCAAGGGAATATGAACTTAGTCCGCATGTGTATTACAAACGTTTTGGTAGTACGCATTATGGAATTATGGTACCTGACTTGCCTGAACCATTCAGGTATTTATCGTGGGCATCCGTAATCGGTTATATTGGTTTTGCTATAACGGATTCAGAATACAAAATATCTCCGGATGGAAAAGGGGATACGGCATCATTGGTACATGGAACCGCTTTATCTACTTCAGATGATGCTTATCAAACGTATTCGATTAAACGTGATTTAACGTTTCAAAGAAAACCCTTTGCAGTTCAATTTAAAAATCACACATCTTTGACTCAGCATGGGAACAATTATTTATTAGAAACATATCGTGATGATTTAAAAGTTGAATTAACACTTGAACCAACTCAAGCAATTACTTGGTTTGCACATAGTGAACTTTATAAGCATTTCAGTACGCTTATGCGTTACACGGGATGTATTACACAACAAGGCATTAAAAAAAATGTTGACGGAATATGTACGTTAGAGTCATGGAAAGCAGTTTCTACATCCTTATTAAGGAATACTTGGTTAGTTGATAATATTCAGCTACCAGTGAAGATTTTTAGTTACCAAGTAATTAATATTGATGAAAAACAACAGCTTTTACTAGTTTTTGTTTGTTATCAAGATCAGCCTATCATAACATCTGTTTATTACCGTCATGTTGATGGTATATCAATACAATATAATGGCGAAGCTCATTTTGAGGTAATGGAATTACAGCATAAGCCTAAAATTACGCCTGATGGTTTCTTGATGGATGTTCCAAAAAGTTTTGTATGGACTGCATATCATAACGATAAGAAAATTTTAGATATTAAAGCAAATGTTGATACCGAATATTGTTATGGTTTAGCAGCTGGATTTGTTTCTGCTTATCAGTGGCAAGGGGAGTTTTGTGACCAAAAAGTTAGTGGTAGGGGGTATTTAGAATATATTGATAGACGATAATCTTTATGTGACTGATTTAAAATTAATAATTTTGGATAAATTGAAAGTGATTCAAATTAATTCACTATTTAGCTGTTTTTCTATAATCCCTTTTACAGACTCTCTGTAAGTGTATGAGTTAAACTTTCTGCAGGATTTTATAAAGAAGCTTTGGATTTTATGATAATACAAAGTTATGGCAATTCCATCTTTAAGGTGAGATTGAAATTGTTGAGGAGCTCTAAATGGATGAGCGAAGATCAGAGCAAAATCAGGATACTCTCTTTGATCCATACTAAGGATATTCTGAAAGGCAAAGGGGCAAGATTGGATAAATTTGAGTTTTAGTATGCATATCTTGATTAAGATATAAACTCAAATCCTTTAGAATTTGAGTTTATTGATAACACCATCTGATCAATCTGAAGACAGAATGATAATCTAAAGATCATTAAAACAGACTAGAATGAATCAATCGTAATGAGGTTGTCATAAGGCAATTTTCCAACTCTCGGGTAAGGTTGCGATGCTGATTTACCAACAGCAATCATTAAACACACTACATGATCTTCAGGTAAGTTAATGAGCTTTGCCATCGCATCAAAGTCAAAACCATCCATAGGGCAACTGTCTAAACCATGTTCTTGAGCAAGTAACATCAACGTTTGAGCAAAGATACCCGCGCTACGCATGACTTCGTCACGTTGGGTTTGTGGACGGTCACGGTAATATTGGTCAATTGCGCCAACCATAATATTTTGAACTTCTGGAGAAGCCCCATCCCATACATGCTTCGCATCAACTTCCCAAGTACTGACTTTTGCACATAAAACAATTAATAATGATGATTCTGTAACTTGTGGCTGATCCCAGGCAATTGCTCTTATCTGCTTTCTTAATTCAACATTCTCAACTAGCACGGGTCGCCAGTGCTGAAGGTTAAAGGCACTCGGTGCATTTTCCATGACACTGCTTAATAAGTTCTTTTTATCTGTATCCGAGATTTTGAAGTCTGGGTCAAAGCGTTTAATGGCACGGCGTTGTTGAATTGCATCGATTACATTCATACATGATATCCTTGAATCTTTTTTGGAAAAATTATTGGCATTGATAGCGAAGTGCGACTTCGCTTGAGGAAAAGTTAGGTAAAAGTTTTAAACGTGAATTTTGATAAGTTTTCCACAAATTTTCATCTTTTAAAACAGGGATTGTTATTGTTTCGCGTTGATCAAAGCCAATCAACGCTGCATCAACAAGTTGATCCACATCCATCATTGGAGGCATTTGACTGATATCGGCACCTGAACGTTCCCATATTGCGGTTTTTGTCGCAGAGGGGAGCACAGCCTGAATATAAACATTGGTTTCTTTGAGTTCTAAGCTCAGGCTTTGACTAAAAAATTCAACAAATGATTTACTTGCCCCGTAGACAGTCAGACCAAACTCTGGGGCAAGGCCAACTACTGATCCAAGATTAATAATAGCACCCGCGTTTTGAGGGATTAATCTTTGTAGAATTGCGTGAGATAAGCGGACTAACGCTGAGATATTTAAAGAAATCAGTTTCTCAATTTGTTCTAAATCCTGTTCTAAAAACTGACCACTAACGCTAATTCCTGCGTTATTGACCAGTAGATTAATTTGAGGATCGGATTTGAGTCGGTTTTCAATTGATATTACATCTTCATTTTTAGATAAATCGACAGCCATGACTTCAACTTGGACGCCATATTGTTGTTGGATTTTTTGCGCGATTTGTTTCAATCGGCTTTGATCTCTTGCTACTAGAATTAAATCATACCCGCGTTTTGCCAGACGATCTGCATAGACTGCACCAATACCTGAAGATGCGCCTGTTACCAGTGCTTTAGAATGTTTATTCATAATTGCTTCTCTTTAGATTATGATTGTAATCTAAACCTGTATTTTTTTGATGTCAATCATAATCAATGTATAATCGAATTATTGCTATCCATGTTGAGCATTGCCAATGAAAGTGACCAAGACTCAGGTTAAAGAAAATCGTGAGAAGATTGTGACTAAGGCGACTGAGCTATTTAAAAGCAAAGGTTATGATGGCATTGGAATTGCTGAATTGATGTCCAGTGCAGGTTTCACACATGGCGGTTTTTATAAGCATTTCAGTTCTAAACTAGACCTAATTCAAATTAGTGTAAAAAATGGTGTTGAACAAGTTTTAAAACAAATTGATGGGCTAAGCTTGAAACAATTTATTCAACTATATGTTTCCAGGCAGCATCGAGATCATGCTGATCAAGGCTGTACTTTGGCCGCTTTATCCTGTGATGCGGCAAGGCAACCTGAGCAAGTCAAACAAGAGTTTGAAAATGGTATCGAACATTTACTGCAATTTATTATGGATGAACTTGCTACACATTCTACTGACGAAGATGCTGAGCTTCGAAAAAAAGCGATTTGTATCTTATCTCAGTCGGTTGGGGCCGTAGTATTGTCTCGGGCATGCCCTGATAATACGCGTTTATCAGATGAAATATTGTTCAATTGTAAAGAGGATTTAATAAAATTTATAGCTGAATAATCTGTGGATGCTTTCTTAATCAAGTGTTTTATCTCAGAATCATTATCATCATAATTAGCCTAAATAGTTTGATTCGATTCAGGCTAAAACACTGAGCTCATGCACCTATATATAAAATCAAGCCACAGAATGCAGAAGCAAAAATCACATACATGACTTTAACTTCAAAATGGAATAAGGCAACAAATGCTCCAATTGCAATGGATGCAGCTTCATAGTTAAAGGGATGATTGAATCCATTCGGCCATAAAACGTGATAGCTAAAGAAAAGTGCCAGATTTAAAATTACACCCACTACAGCAGCAGTGATTGCTGTTAATGGTGCAGTAAATTTTAACTGATTGTGAGTTGATTCAATCACTGGGGCGCCAGCAAGAATAAAAATGAAAGAAAACAGGAATGTAAACCAGGTAACAATGACGGCACCTAAAGCACCAGCTAAAAATAAATGGTCACTTCCTAATAATGCATGATTGAAGCCACCTAGAAATCCTACAAAGGCAACCACCATAATTAGGGGGCCAGGGGTACTTTCTCCGAGCGCTAAGCTATCAATCAGTTGGCATATAAGCCATCGAAAATGTGATTCGATAATGCAAATAGTTGATCATCATCATTTATCTGACTTCGAATACCTTGAATAACTTTTTCAATACCGATTGCTTCGGGAGGCTCAATCCCTCCTACATCAAGGTAATGAACAATTTCAGTGATTCTCTTTAATGCAGGTGTTTCTAAATTAAAACTATGTAAAAGAACTTCGAAAGTCACCCAGTGATTAATGTGGCTGAACGTTGCTCCATCAAAATCGAATCCAAATGCATCTTTGGGGCAGTTACTTGGCGTTTCTAACCAAATGAATGTTGGTGAGGTATCTATAAAGTCTTGATTACCGTTGAATCCAGATCGTAATCGTATTCCAAATATGAATTTGGATTTAGCAATACACACGACGATTTCATTTCTAACTAATACCCATCAGCAGCATTATAGTTAGGCATTGGAAATGCAAAGGCATCTAGAATAAATTATATTCAAGATGCCTAGATTTGGATGATTTATTTAAGATGTGCAATCAGTTTATCAGCTTCTATTTCCCCTTGAACGCGTAAACTTTTTAATTCATTGCCATTATTGTCGATAAAAATGAGTGCAGGTGGGCCATACAAATGCATGGCTTGTAGCCATTCTTTTTGTACTTGGCTACTTTCACTCATATCAAAACGTATCCTTTTGTATTTCGAAAATGCTTCAATCACACGGCTATCACGAAACGTTGAACGTTCCATAACTTGGCAAGCAGCACACCAATCGGCAGATACATCGATCACAACGGTCTGTCTATTTTGTTTGGCTTGATCTAGTAAGGCTTGTAAAGCTTTTGGTTGGCTCACTGTTTCAAAGACTACATTCGCAGGTTTAGTGGTATCAGGTGATACTGCCGTATGGCTTAAAGCTGCAAGTGGGTGTAATGGATCATCTTGGCCTGTTGCAGCTCCGATCCATAAAAATAGCGCCAATACGCTAAGTCCAAGCCCAAATGCTTTGACTAGACGATCTTTATGGTTTTTTGCTTGTTCAAAAGCGCCTAACCAAACTCCATAGCCCCCAAGTAAGGTGCCCCACATCCATAGTGTAACACTTCCAGTCCAAACGCGAGATAGTAACCAAATTGCGACAGCGATTAATCCAACACCAAAAATACTCTTGATTTGCTCCATCCAGCTTCCAGAGCGTGGCAATAATTTAGCACTTGTCGTACCTAGGATAATCAATGGAATCCCCATACCTAGTCCTAGACTAAATAATGCCATTCCACCAAGTAAGGCATCACCTGTGGCACTGATATAGACCAATACACCCGCTAAAGGTGCAGAAACACAGGGTGAAACAACAAGTGCTGAAAGTGCGCCCATCAGTGCAACCGAACCAATGCGCCCGCCTTTTTGTCGTTGAGAGAATCGATCTAATTTGTTTTGAACAAAATGCGGGAGTTGTAGGGTGTACACACCAAACATGCCGAAAGCTAAAACAATAAACAAAATAGCAAAGCTGATAAGTACCGCTGGTGATTGTAGCCATAGTTGAAGATTTGCTTTCGCACCGAAATACCCCATGAGCGTTCCCATGATGGCATAACACACCGCCATGCCCAGTACATAAGCAAGGGACAGTTTAAAACCTCTCCATCCTGTCAATCGCTCACTTTTTTCACCCGCAATCAAACCTGAAAGAATCGGCATCATGGGAAATACACAAGGTGTAAATGCAAGACCTGCACCTAAGACTAAAAGTGTTAATAAAATGAGTGGCACACTCGCATGATTTAAAAATGCAGCAAGACTAGAGGCGTTATTCAGATCGTAATTTTCATCTTTATTTTTTACATGACTTATGGTTTCTAGTGTGGTGTTGGGCTTTTTAATACTAGTTGCAGAAACCAATTTTAATCCTTTGGGATGAATGGTTAGCACTTCATCTACAGGTGGAAAGCATAAGCCACTATCAGCACAACCTTGGTAACGCAATTTGATTTGAACTGTTTCTGGTTGGCTATTACCTAAATGGGTGATGCCAACTTTCATTGTTGCAGCATCATGAAATACAGCAACACGTCCAAAATTAGGATCTTGTTTCCACGCCATATGACCAGCAAACTCGCTTGTACCTATCGTCACATCTTTTGGTGTGAAGACTTCTACATGAATTCGATCTCGATACAAACTGTAATTGGGCGCAATTGTCCATTTCAAATTTAATGCAGCTTGATTTTGATCTGGTTGTACTTTTAATGAAAATGCCTGTTCGACAGGCAAGAAGCTATCTTGAGTTGTATCCACAACTTTCGAGAAATCAGGTGCAGCAGCATTCACGATTTGCAGTGATAAAAAACCTAAAATTAAAACAATAAAAATATGCAGTGTAGATCTATAAACATCTTGAATCGGATTGAAGAACGTTCTCATCCAGACATCCCCTAATTTCATTTATACGGACGTACATTTTTTGATGGATGAAGCGTACTGAAGTTAATCACAACTTGCCTTAACACTTGCTTAAGCCATTGCTGGATTGTCTTAAGCAAGTGTTAATGTTTGACCGATTGCATTTCATTAGTCTATGAGCTGAGGAAAATGTGGAGTCAGTCGATGGCTTGGGAAAAACAAACGTTAGCAAAAATAAAATGGCGAATTGCAGTTTTAGCATTACTGGGTTGCGCTGGTGCTTTAAGCGTCAGCACAATTCAGGCAGCAGAACCGTCAGCAGTTTCTGCGAACAATAAAATGTTGCCAGCGAGCGATATTAATTGGTCGAAATATGCAGGGAAAGTGGTTGTGATTGACTTCTGGGCCAGTTGGTGTGGCCCTTGTCGAGAATCTTTTCCTTGGATGAAACAAATGCAAGCCAAGTACGGAAAGGATGGATTGATTTTCGTAGGAATCAATGTAGACAAAGATCCTGCATTAGCGCTCAAGTTTATTCAGCAATATCAGCCTAATTTTGAAATTAGATCAGACCAACAAGGAAAGTTAGCCAGCCAATTTAAGGTACCAGGAATGCCTTCCACATTTATTCTTGGGCGCGATGGTCAGCCAGCAGCAAAACATCAAGGTTTCTTCAAGGCCAAAGAAGCCGAGTATGAGGCTGAGATTGTGCGTTTACTTTCCAATAAAAATCCTTAATCAGAGGTGAAATTTGAAACTTAGTCTAAAGATATTAACCAGTCTAGGCATCTTACTGCCGAGTCTGTTGTTATCAGCATGTAGTCATATGCCAACGAAGATGCAAGCTTTAGGGGTTAAGCCCTGGGAGCGTGATATTTTGGCTCGTCCAGCAATGCAATTAGATGCTGCACCATTAGATGCAGCTTATGATGAACATATTTATTTTAGTAAAGAAGCAGCCAGTGGCGGTCGTGGTTTTGGTGGTGGAGGTTGCGGATGCAATTAACAAAAAAATCAGCACGCCACATTGCGCTTGCTTTGACTCAGGCTTCAACAGTTTTATTAAGTAGTCACGTTGCACATGCTGAAACGACAGCGACATCTAGTAAAGAAAGCACAACTTCACCTTTTAGTTTATCTAAAATCGTAGAGCCAGGTTGGAAAGTCGATACTGCGGTGCTGATGTATAAAGAGGCGGATAGTCGTGTTCAAGCAATCGAACCTAGTCTGCGTTTTGAAAAAGACTTTGGTGATCAACATATTTTATCTGGAAAAGTTGTTGTTGATTCACTCACAGGTGCTTCACCCAATGGCGCGACATCAGCCAATGTTCCACAAACTTTTACAGGACCATCAGGTAATGCTGCGAAACCAACGCCAGCAAACCAATTACCATTAGATGATGAATTCCATGATACACGTGTTGCAGCATCCGCAAATTGGCAACAACCGATTGCACCAGATATGAAGCTAAATGTAGGTGGAAATGTCTCAAATGAGTATGATTTCAGATCAATCGGAGCAAATGCGAGTATTGCGAAAGACTTTAATGACAAGAATACCACTGTGTCATTGGGTGGCGCATTTGAGTATGACAGTATCGATGCCGTTGGTGGTGCGCCAGTACCTCTAACTCCACAATTGGACGGGCAGAAACAACAAGGTACAAAGAGCAAAAATGTTTCTGATGTTTTGCTCGGTCTGACGCAAGTGATTGACCGTCACTCATTGGTACAACTCAATTATTCATTATCGATGAGTAATGGTTATCAAAATGACCCATATAAAGTTTTGACGCTAGTCGATGCCAATGGCAATTTAATTGCTGATCAGGACTTTGCAGCGGGCAGTAATTTTTACCTATTTGAGAATCGTCCAGATAAAAGAACACGTCATAGCTTCTTTGGTGAATACAAATATGGGTTTGATCGTGGTGATGTTGCCGATGTCTCCTATCGTTTTACCACAGATGACTGGGGCGTTAAATCACACACATTTGATGCAAAATATCGTTATGCAGTTAATGAGAAATATTTTGTAGAACCCCATGTTCGTTACTATACTCAAACAGCTGCTGATTTCTATCATAGCTACTTAAAAGTGGGGGACGGTATTGAACTGGATGCTCAAGGTGAACCTGTTCCAACCGTACAATATGCATCGGCGGATAGTCGCTTGGGTGCGTTTGATGCAACGACCTACGGCGTTAAGTTTGGGATGAATCTTGCAAATGACCGTGAGCTGAGTTTCCGCGTCGAACAATATGATCAGAAAGCCAAAGATCTAAAACCGATTGGTGGGAATTTAGCAGGACAAATTTTGCAACCAGATTTATCGGCAACGTTTGTTCAACTTGGTTATAGTTTTAAATGGTAATAATTTAACCTAAGCTGTTAAAACCTATTACTTTCGAGTGGTAGGTTTCATAATTTATCCTGATTTAAACTAAGCCTGAGTATGATGTCTCATAGATTAGAATTAATACAAGAAAATGATGCGCTTCATCAAATTCGCTTTACTGCGATGGCAAGCCCTTGCCAAGTGTTATTAGATCATACTGATTGGACGAGTGCAGCACATATTGCACAAGCTGTTTATGCAGAATGTTTACGCATTGAACAAAAATATAGCCGTTATCGGGATGATAGTTTTTTATCTGCTCTGCATCGCAATACAGACTGTTGGTTTGATGTGGATGAAGAAACAGCAAAATTATTTGATTTTTCTGAAATTTTACATCAATTGTCCGAAAAAAAATTTGATATTACCTCTGGTGTACTTGGAAAAATTTGGCATTTTGATGGTTCAGAGCAAGTTCCAACTATTGAGCAAATCAATCAGCTTTTGCCTCATATTGGTTGGGACAAAGTAAAATGGAATCAATCTCAGAAAAAAATTTACTTACCTCAAGGAATGTCGCTCGATTTTGGTGGAATTGGTAAAGAATACGCAGTTGATCGTTGTGCCGAAATCATTGAGCAATTAAGTCAGCAAGCTTATTTGGTCAATTTTGGTGGAGATCTCAGAGCTAAAGGACCAAGAAAATCAGGTTTGGCATGGCGAATCGGTTTAGAAACACCTGAACCAAACAATCAAGCTCAAGCCTATTTTGATTTAAATACAGGAGCTATGGCGACCAGTGGCGATAGTAAAAGGTATCTGTTTAAAGATGGTGTTCGTTATAGCCATATTTTAAATCCATTAACAGGGGCCTCTGTAAAAGATGCACCGCGTTCAATTACCGTTTATGCTCAAACCTGTATTCAAGCTGGCATGTTAGCGACCTTAGCAATGTTAGAAGGTGCAGGTGCAAAACGGTTCTTAGCAGAACAATCAGAGGGACAAGCATGGATTATCGACTAAGTGGACAACGTATTTTTTTAGTTGAAGATGATCTTATGCTAGGTGAGTCTTTATCTGAAATCTTGCAAGCTCAAGGTGCAGAGGTAAATTGGCATAAGAATGCTGAACGGGTTATGAGTTGCTTGCAAACGTCAAGCTATGACTTGATGATTTTGGATATTGGTTTACCTAAAATTTCAGGTTTTGAGTTACTTGCCCAATTACGGGAAATGCAACAAGACTTGCCTGTTCTGATTTTATCGGCACGGGACATGATTCAAGACCGAGTTTTTGGTCTCGATCTTGGTGCAGATGATTATGTTTTAAAACCTTTTGATTTGTCTGAATTACTGGCAAGAGTACGCGTACTGATTAGAAGACGTAGTGGGAGAGCACAATCTAAAATTAAAGTGGGTGAAGTATGTCTTGATCCTAACTCACATCAGGTCTCTTATTTAAATCAGGTGGTGAATTTATCACGTCAGGAATATCGCCTGCTAAAACTGCTTATGGAAAATATTGGACAAGTGATTACACGGGATCGACTTGAAAGCACTTTATTGGATAAAGATGAATTGGAAAGTAATGCGCTTGAAGTGCATATTCATCATTTACGCAAAAAAATATTTCCTCAGTTCATTAGAACCATACGTGGCGTTGGTTATTTAGTTCAAGTAGAAGCCTAATGTCAGCAGTTTTGTCTATAAAAAAGCAGGTTGTCAAGACCAGTTTAACCGCCCTTATAATTGCGTTGATTGTGAGTAGCATTCTCGGCTATCTGGCTATTAAGCATGAAGTGGGTGAGCTGTTTGACGCAACTTTAATTGATAATACACGAATTATAAAAGGCTTAATTGATTCAGAACATACCAAACAAAATTGGGCTGATTTGCAAAATAGCCTTGATGAAACCTTGCTTGAACATATTGATCGGACAGATCAGCGCTTTAATGGACATGCCTACGAGAAAAAAATCGCAATTCAGGTATGGACTCGTGAAGGCGATTTGATCTTGCGTTCTGCCAGTGCCCCTAATCATGCATTGGCACCGTTAAAGGAGGGTTTGGTAAGGTTCGATGGGGATGATTACAACTGGATGGTTTATACCGTCTGGTTGCCAAACAAGAAAAAATGGTTAACTGTTGCAGAACGGTCGGACATTCGTCAGGAACTCTCTAGAAATGTTGAGGCCAGTTTATTGCTTGCGCTGATCATTGCATTGTTTTGTGCGATTGGATTGTTAAAAATTCAGCTTAAAAAAGCATTTGCGCCGTTAGTGGAACTGGGAGAAAAAATTTCTCAACGTGATTTTAATGATTTAAGTGCTTTGGAGTTACCCAACTCGCCAGATGAATTAAAACCTGTCATTACTGAGTTAAATGATCTATTTCAGCGAGTCGATTCCTCATTGGAACGTGAGAAACGTTTTCTTGCCGATGCTGCCCATGAATTAAGAACACCACTCACGGTGATTAAGCTACAGGTTGAACAGGCATTGCTTCAACCAGAATCACGCCAAATGATTTTGGAGCGACTATTGGCCAGTGTGGATCGCAATCAGCAGGTGGTTGAGCAAATGCTATTACTTGCCCGCTTAGAAGCGGGGCAAATGTTTATAAAATCATCATCAGTCATTTTTTCTGCCTTAATCAGGGAAACCATTGCACAGTTAATGCCATTGGCATTTAAACGGAATATTGAATTTGACTTAGAGGTTGCAGAAATTGGTGTAAATGGTGATTCAGCATTGTTACTTTCACTGCTACGAAATCTTTTTGACAATGCGCTAAGACATTCTCCAGATGATAGCCATATTAATATTAGGCTGTTTAAAAAAAATCAGCAGGTTATTTTTGAGGTTATTGATTCTGGAGTCGGAATCAATCCTCAATTTTTAGGTGAGGTGACAGGGCGTTTTAGTCAGGGTGGCGGCAGTGATGTCGGTGCTTCAGGACTGGGATTGGCCATTGTTTCTGAGATTGCACATTTGCATGGTATGAAACTGACTCTGAAAAATCATGAAGAACGGGGTTTGATGGTACGTTTGGTTTGGCAAAGCCAATGATTTATAAGCATCTGCATTCAATCTAAGACGTATTGATACTGGATCAGGACTGTTGGGTTTGTTGGATTGAATGTCGTCCTGAGCTGCTTTTAATCTTTAATATTTGGCTCTATTCTTGGAGTGTCATTCATTTCATGTCTGACCTTGCTAATGCGCTCGTAGATGAATTTTCGCATTCTATTTACTGCACCAAGTGGCTTATGTTCAGGAATCGAATGCCACGGTGAAAAAGAAAGATTTTCACAAAACCTGTTCTGGTCTGGGGTATCAAAAAACTGTTGAGGAATCCGAATGGTGGCAACCTTGTAAAAAGGTGCCTTGTTTTCTTTCCATTCGGTCATGGAATCCTCAACCGACATGGTATTTGATGTTCGAGGCTGAATTAAAAATTCCATGCAGGCATCATTCTTCTGTAAACTATTTTGAAGTGACTCCCTTAGAAAGTCATGCGTGGGAGAAACTGGAACAGCTTCTTTTTTATAAGAGGAACATGGCTGAACAGAGTATTTAACTGCCTGTCGGTCTGGGCCTAGTCCTAACTGGTAGGGAACCATAGACCAATATCGGGCATGTAAAGGGTTGGCAATCTTGCTTCTGGAATTTAAGGCAATCCATGTTCCTTTGGCCCCTAATGAAAAGGGAATATGAAGTTTTTTAACAAAGCTATCACTGTTCATGTCTTTTATGAAAGACATATACCGAACAGGGCTATTCACAAAAAAAACTGGGTGATTAATTAAAATAAAGTCTTGAGTGGAATGTTCATTATCTAGAAGTTTTGGTCCTGATATCCCCAGAACTTTGATTGCCATGCCTCTGGCATCTTTTTTACTATCTGCCTGAGTTGCATCGCTGGATGCATTTGAAAAGCGAATCCATGCGGGATAGGTTTTCCCTTGAACAAAAATGCCTTGGGCAAGTTTTTGAGGAAGCTCATCATTTATTTTGAATTCTGCCTTGACGCAACCATGCGCTTTGGGATGGGCATCGCGCAGGGTCATGCCAGATTGATATTGCCTACGAATTGATGTTTCAACCAAGTCGGCAATTTTTACAGTAATGGCTTCCTCATCAGGATAAAGAGCTTCTCCCAGATGTGTATCTACAGTGGAATAAGCCATGCCTCTGGATGAGCTCGATGTAGGGTTCGCTGGGGCGGCATGTGCAACTGTACATATACTGATCATTAGCATCTGTTGAAGTATTTTTTTCATTTCATTATCCTTGCCTGAAATTAGTATCATGTCTTAATTTATTTAGTAGAAATGGCGTTTTTTGAGAAGTAACAGGCGGTACGACAGTTCTGGAAAACACAGAACTAATGATGGTGCTAACAACACAAGTTGTTTATTACCGAGGCAGCAAATAAATTATAGCTGTATTATACAGGTATTAAAGTTGCAAAAGGTAGCGAGCGTACTATATTTCAAATTCTATAAACTCTTTTCAAATATTTCATAAACTCAAACACTATGGTTTAAAAACGATATTTAACACTCGCGCCAATGGTGCGTGGTTGTGCGGCAGAAGCAGTATATCCACCATTACCTGAATTGACCAATCCTAAAAAGTAGTGTTTATCTAACACATTCTTTGCCCAGATAGAGAAATCAATTTCATTCTGACCGTAGGGTAGACGTACGCCAGTGATCAGGTTCAATACACCATAGCTCGGTATTTTTGAATACATTGAGTTATTGGCATCGGCATAAGTCTCTGAACGCCAACCATAATTAATCAAACTATAGTGTTCCGCATGTGCAAATACATCATGTTGATGTTGCAGTGAAAGATTGGTGGTCCAGCGTGGTGCGCCATTCACCTGATTGCCTGAAATATCACGATAACCTTTGCCATAACCACTGTCAGCCGTTCCGCCAGTGCCATTGAAGATTTCAAATGGTGTGGGTGCTGTACCAGAATCAAAAGTTGCATCAGTGTAGGCAGCATTAAAATTCACTGAAAACTGACGATTTAACTGCGCCTTTACATCTAGCTCAATGCCTTTGCTGGTCAAATCACCGACATTGGTCAATAGGTTGAGATATTGATTTTCAATTGCAATGGTGGTGACTGCCTGATAATCCTTAATTTTGGTTAAAAAGCCATTGATATTGAACAACAAGCGTTGATCCAGCCATGTGCTTTTTAGGCCAATTTCTAGATTTCTGGCTTTTTCAGGATCAATATTGAGTACAGTATTGCCCAAAGCTGCTGCTGGCGTTGCCACACTGTTAAGATTATATCCTCCTGACTTTTCACCTGTGGATAGGGTGATAAACCCTAAAATATCAGGCTTGAACTGATAACTTGCGGTGAGTAAACCTGCCACACTCTGGTCTGTTCTAGAAAGATGCCCTGAATCATAAGCTCTAAATAAAGGACTAAAAGCGGTATAAATGGTAGGCTGAATATCAGTTTGTTGAATTTGTCCTGATTTTCTTTCCGAGGTTAAACGAATCCCTGTGGTTACATCAAATTTGGGGAGTACATGCCATGTTGATTGTCCAAAGAGGGCATAACTGTCTGTTGTGGACTGGCCTAGACCTGAAAGATAAGCATTATTGGGAAAAGCTGTCGTGGCAGCAAGCGCATTTATGCCTGTTTGATACGAATTATGACTGTCAATATTTTGATAATAGTAAAAAGCGCCGAGTACATAATCGAATGTTTGGTTCAGTGGAGAGGCAAGACGGACTTCCTGTGAAAACTGGTTCTGATCGACATTAAAGCCACCTGTAATTCCATCCAGACGTGTGAAATCCAGATCATTTTTGGGTTTAAATTTCCAGTCACGCCATGCTGTGATGGAGGTGAGCTTAAAGCCATTATCAAATAACCAGTTTAATTCAGTAGATACCGCATTTTGTTTAATTTTTGATTGCTGCTCTGCATCTAAATCTACTGCATAATCATAAGGGCTGCGTTTGATATTGTTCGCTCCCAATAGTGTAACTCTGTCTGCATAAGTTGTTGCATTTGATCCTGCTACACCTAAAGGTAAATAACTGGCAACATTCCCAGACGGATTCCACGGCCCGAAACTGTAGGGAATAAGAGAACCCGTGCTTGAATCTTCCTGATTATGCTCGGCAATCACACGTAAACTCAGTTGATCATCTGGTTGATACAATACTTGTCCACGTACCCCATAGCGGTTGATTTCATTTAAATCTTCACCTGTGTAGGTATTTTTGACCCAGCCATCATCATGCGTACCATATGCTGAAACACGTACGGCAACATCGTCCGACAAAGGCTGGTTGAACATCCCTTTAAGTTGATGATAGCCACGTTCACCCATTGAAACTTCCACACTTCTTTCCTGATGAAATACAGGTGGTCTGGAGCTAATATTTAATACGCCAGCAGTGGTGTTTTTACCAAATAATGTTCCTTGTGGGCCACGCAACAAATCAATTTGTTCAATATCCAGTAGATCAAAGACAGCTTGTCCTGGTAGCCCTAGATAAACATTGTCCAGATAGATGCCAACACTGCTTTCCAAGCCATCGTTAGCGGTATTATTTCCGATCCCCCGAATCGCCACACTGGATTGTCGGGCGTGGATAAACTGTGAGGTAAAATTAGGTAATTGCTGCTGTAAGTCCTGTATTTGATACAGTTTAGCTTCTTCAAGCTGTTTGCCTTGAATCACGGTAATGGGAGTGGGTACTTTTTGTGCTTCTTCGGCACGGCGGCGTGCTGTGACTACAATACTATCAAGCTGTAGAATAGCTTTATCATCAGTGGATTGAGCTGATTTTGATGCGATCTCTGCTGATAACCCTGAAGCTGTTTCCTGTGCCTGATTCCTTGCATAGCCACCCTGTGAAATCGCTGCTATTGATAAAGTCAAACTGCTGAGTATGAAAGGTTTCGATGCTTTTAATATTGTATTTTTAAGCAATAGATAGCTGTGCATATCTTTCCCTGAATATATTCTATTTGTTTTAAGGCTAAAATAGTCCTATTTTTTAATAGGATAAACGACCTCTTTCATTAGATCAATAAGACAGGGTTATATAAATGATTACACAATACCAGCACTGGATATTTAAGAATCAAACTCACTCAATATCACACGTTTGAATTAAAAATGATGCTTGTCATTCAGAATAAAATTTGGCGTTACCCATAATTCTTTCTTTTTGAGTTACAGGAAATTTTTGTTCCTGAATCAATTGCATCATGGCTTTGCGCCCAGCTTGTTTATAAGCAGAACAATAGGTGGCGGCAACGCTTAGCTCATCCAAAGCCCGCCATTGATAAACGTCCGCATCGACAAATAAAATGTCATCAGGTTGTGGAATTGCCACTGCTTGCGATGCAAAATAACACGCTAAATCAAACATTTTTTTGAGTCGATAATAACGTGCTAGTTCATATAAAGGCTCAGCGCGTTGCTGTCGTGCAATCCATGTTTGCAAATACGCCGTAAAAACCTGTTCAGTTGGATAATTTAAACGTTCCATCAAGCGTGCTGCCCAGCACTGTGCGACCCAGCGTTCTTCTTCCCATCCACCAGATTTGGCCCGCTGATCGTAGGCCTGATAAGCCAGTTCATATAATTCAGCATCACGGTAGCTTTGGGCTAAATAGAATTGATAACGCAAATTATCAGGTTCATCTTTTAAACCTTGCTGTAAAATTGCCACATCTTTTAAATAGGTGTCAGGGTCTTTGCCTCGTGCGCCCTCATTATGGCGCGAAGTCACATAAATCCCTGTAACTTGCTGCCATTGATGGGGTGATGGGGAATCTAAATACTCATGTAATACACCTTGCCAGTGCCAATCAATTTGAGTTGAGACCAGCGCGTTGCGTTGATAGCTGAGATTGCCATGTAAAAAGGTAAAGTGGTAGGCTAACTCAGTAAAACCTCCCCAATTGACAGCTTGATCAACTAAGAGTGTTTCATCCGCATCAATAAACATTAAATAATCAGCATGCGGCAATGTATTGGTCAGTGCCAGTTGTAGTGCTTCAGTACGGTTATGTCCAAAATTTTTCCACGGACGTTCAAACAATTGCCCCGAGACATCCTGCATATATGCCTGAATGATCTGTTGAGTACCATCAGTCGAGCCTGTATCGACAATCACCCATGAATCAATATAGGGTTTTACTGAAGCCAAGCATTCTAAAATCGCGTTGGCTTCATTTTTGACGATCATATTGAGACGGATATGTGGGCGTGCTGCTGTTATTTTATTTTGAATTGATGTCATGAGTATTTGATGATCCTAATTTTTTGTATGATTTGATGACGCTGATGACCGTTTTGCCTGATTGTGATTGTATATTCATGCTTGCTTGAATTTTTTCAGTGCGTAGCTGCATATTCTTTAAACCCACACTGATGTTGTTGTTAAGTATTTCACAATCAAATCCAATGCCATTATCCTCAATCTCTAAAATCAATTGTCGGGATGGTGAGAAATACAATTGCACAAGGACACGGGTTGCCTGACTGTGTTTCATAATATTGCTTAATGCTTCTTCAGCAACTCTTTGTAGTGTTAGGCATTCTAATTGGGTGGGTTGCTCCAGCCATTCTGCTGCAAATGTCCATTCAGAATGGATACCGATTTCATCAAAAATTTGGCTAAACCGATGGCGTATCGGCGCGCCCCATAAGATTGGCGTTGCAGGCGCATTTGCCCCGATGCTTGAGCCGCTATCAATCACTTGACGCAGATCATCACGGAATATTTTTAACATGGATAAAATCTGTTGATTATCCAGACTTTTTTTACTTTGAGAAATGAGACTCATCGACTGTGTTAAAGAGTTGCCTAGCGTGTTGTGCAGATCTTGCGACAGGTGTAAACGTTCCTGCAGTTTGGTATTTTCTATCTTTAACTGTTGTACTTTTAAAATATCTTTCACGTTACTGGCAATGATGAGTGCTGCAAAAATGATCGAGACTAGGAGTACAAAAAATTGCATGATAAACCAACTCGAACTGCTGGTAAAATTATGATCAAAATCGGCGTTAAATAAAAATCTTAATTTAAAAATAGCTTGAATAATCAATAAAATACATACAAGTACGAATGTGGTTTTGAGCCATTTATCAATCGGATGCTGAGGTGTAATGCGCAGGATGGCAGGCAATTTATGGCCGAAAACCAAAGCCATGACAAGTCCGACCAAGACAACACGTATATTTAGATTGTCCAGCATCAGGGCATAATAAAACAAACCCATTTCCATAGAAAATAAGGCGAAGAGACAAAATTTCCATGAGACCTGATGATTAAACTGCAAGACAATAGATTGCGCCAAAGCAATAAAAGTAAACACATACAATACGCCAAGGGGCATTGACCATTGATGTAAATGTGTGGGACTAATCAAACTTTGTGCAAGCATGACAGCACCTGCTGAAAGCAGGGCAAATGACAGCCACAGAACAGACAAATATTGACGTTGCCTTGTCCAGAAAAAAGCAATAATGAAACCGAGGCTCATCAAGAAAATGGGAATCAATAAAATAAAGCCATGATTGGGATAATTCTCCATAGGATAATCCGTTAGAATAAACCAAGAGAATGAGCAATTTTGATGGCTTTGGAACGACTATCGACCGCCAGTTTGCTATAGATATTGCGTAAATGTGATTCGATGGTATAACGTGATAAACTTAATAATGTGGCAATATCCTGATTATTCATGCCTTGTACCACATATTCCAGAATTTCCAGCTCTCGACTTGAGAGGGTTTCTGTCGAGTTGTCCAATGCGTGAGGTTTTTTTATCACCGTTGATAAAATCAGTTGTGCCAAAAATGGGTCAATCGGTGTACCGCCTTTCAGCATGTGCCTAATTGACATGCTGACTTCAAAATCATCCCGTTCTTTCAATAAATAACCCGTTGCTCCCGCCTGAATCGCTTTTAAAATCGCATCCCGTGTGCTCCATGCAGAAATGACCAGAATGGGCGCAGTTGCATTTTTTTGCCGAAATTTATAAATCAATTTTGTCCCATTACCATCAGGTAAGCCTAAATCGACCAGAGCAAATTCAAATTTTTCCTTTTTAATCAATGTGAGTGACTGACTCAAGGTATCGGCAAAAAATAAATCCTGAGCTGCATATCCGATAGAAATCAGCAAACATTTAAGGCGTTCCTGAATCATTGGTTCATCTTCTACAATGAGTACAGGAACAGGTAAAGTTAACATTTGGTCTGTCATGATGTTGACCTTATCGTGATGGTCTTGATATCGATCATATCGATTTATCAAATGTTACACATCATTGAAATCAGGTATTCAGCAAGATTTAAGTTTCAAAATCTGAAAAGAGGTTTTACCTGCATTAGAATAGACATTTATTTCAGTTTGAATGCTTTGTAAGCGTTGCCGAATACTGCGTAAACCTACGCCGTGGTTATTGTTAAAAGCAGATGCTGAATCAAAGCCAATGCCATCATCCTCAATTTCTAGAATAAACTGGTAAAGGCTGGAGTAAGATAAATGGACCTGTACCTTTTTAGCCTGACTATGTTTAATGATATTGGTCAATAATTCTTCGGTGACTCGCTGGAGGGTGAGCATCTCTTGTTTTGAGGGTTGAATATGCCAGTTTTCTGAAAGTTGCCAGATGAGTGCGATGCCAAGTTCTATAAAAATTGCATCAAAGCGCTGGCGAATTGGCAATGCCCATTGTGCAGGGGTTAAGGGAAGATCATGAGTTTGATCTGACCTTTCATTGGTAGTGACTTGAGACAAGTCACTTTTTAACTGTTCAAATAACAGTAAAAATTGTTGATTATCCATATTTTGCTTATTGTTATTTAAGCGACTGATTGAGCGTACTAATGTACTACCAACAATGTCATGTAGATCATGCGAAAATTGTAAATGTTCCTGTGTTTTAATTTTGGATTTCTGTAGATCAAAAAAGTTACGAAAATTTGCAGCAAATAAAATGGTAATAATTAAGATAGTTAGTTGATTAAGAAACCAGTGTGAAATAGAACCGAAATCAATTGGGCTATAATCCGCCCGATAAATAAATGCACTGAGCGACACGCAACGGAAAATAAAGATAGTACCTGTTATAAAAAATAAAAATTTTAAAATTTTTTCAATGGATTGATGGGCTGGAGCGAAAAATAAGTTTAAAGATTTATGCCATAGAATAATCACTGTTCCAAGCGCAAAGATGAGCATACGAACAAAATGCTGATCATGGATAAACGAAAAATATAATACCCCAATTTCGGCTAAACAAATAACCAATAGACAGAGTTTAATTGAAATATGCTGTTTAAATTGTACTAATACGGACTGTGTAAACGTGATATATGTAATTAAATATAAGATGAGCAAATAAAAATAATGGTAACTTTGCGCCTGTATAGGGATCAGGCTTTGAATAAAAAGTGCTATGCCATGAAAACATGCAGAAACCGCCAGCCAAAAAATGGAGATGAACTGACGAAAGTTCCACCATAACATGCCTAACCCTAAGCTCAGACCAAGCAAGAGTAAGGGAACAAACAAAATGTAATAATCAGAGGTAGATTGAAGCATGGCGGTGGAATTTTTCTTAAAAAGTATGTATTAAAATTCAGCAATATAGCCACTTATATGATATCCATGTGCAAGTGTCCATAGCACATCATTATCTTATTTTATATGAAATATCAAAGTCATTGCGATAAAAAGATTTTTTGCTACGCTCATTGATTTCAATGATTCCAAAACAAAAAAAGTATTCTCTAATGAAAGTAGAGATAAGCCGTTATCTTGAAAATAAAAATTTGTTTAGGGAGAAAGCATATGCTGAGAGAAGCATTCCTTGGTGAAATCTGTATGGTCGCATTTCACTTTGTGCCACAAGGTTGGATGTTTTGTGATGGACGACTGTTAAATGCACAGGAACATTCGTCTTTATATAATTTATTAGGCAATACATATGGAGGTGAGAAAGATAAAACATTTGCATTACCCGATTTGCGAGGACGTATGCCAATCTGTGCAGGAGAGCGATTAACTGATAAACAATCTTTTTCTCTTGCTCAACAAGGAGGCAGTACATCTGTTCGTTTAATTGCCGATAATCTTCCACCGCATCAACATAAGCTGACAGGACAAAAACTAAAAGCCAATATTTCTCTAACTCCACAAGCCAGTCAGGGGGCAGCAAGTACTTCTGACCCATCCAATGCGGTTTGGTCAAATTCAGGGGATGATCTTTTAACGATGTCAAACAGTTTCAGTACGGTGACATCAGGTTTAAAAAATATGCGTCCCTTACAGGCAAGTATTGAAACCGAACTGTCAGGAACAACTGCAATGCAAGGCTCAGGTTCGGCTTTTGATGTGATGAATCCATACTTAAGCCTGAATTTTATTATTTGTGTCTATGGAACTTATCCACACTAGAAATGACTCTATTTCTTATGATAAAAATAATAAAATTCAATCGTATATGTCACTAAATTTTTGGTGGTTTTCTTATAAGGCTCTTCTTTAAAAAAGAAGAGTTTTTTTCATTTACTCACTGATTTCAATGATTCCAAAATAAAAAAAATGTTTTGTAATGTTCTGTGATTATCGTCACATTTGCAGGGAACATCATGAATCACATTTATAAAAAAATATGGAGCAAAACACTTGGGCGCATTGTAGTCGTCTCTGAGCATGCTAGGAGTACCGCATGCGGTTGTGGTTCGACCCACACAATTGGTTCGACTGTACACATTATCGAAGAACAACAACCCTCCTTTACACTCAAGCCAGTCGTGATTGCAGTCGCAATAAGCCTAGGTGGATTAAGTAGCCAAAGTGCTTTTGCTGAGTCAATTATCAAGTGTGACTATGCTGATGGTTCAAATGCAGCCATATATAATACTATTTTGGGGAATGGAACTGGTACAGATACTGCTGCACCTGCTGGTACGAGAGGGGATATGGTTTGTGGGAGTCTACCTGTGAGTATAACATTTGACCTTGCAACCAATACTGCAACGATCAATCAAAATGTGGTTGTGACTATTTCTACCGACACTTTAAAAGTGGGTACAGGTGGTATAGATTCAAAAGGCGATGTGAATGAAGCTGCAACTAATAAAGAAATTTCATTTAATAACAATAAACTGACCAATATTGTTGCAGGAACACAAAATAGCGATGCGGTTAACTTTGCTCAATTAAACTCTTTAGTAAATGTTTTTGGCGGTGGTGCTGGTTTTAGTGGTGGTGTATTTACTGGACCAACTTATACGATACAAGGTTCGAACTATACAAATATTGGTAGTGCTTTTACTGCTGTAGATACTAAGTTAAGTAATCTTCAAACTCAAATTAATAATTTACCATCAGGTGGAGGCACTGGTGCAGATGGTAAAAGTGCTTATGAGCTTGCAGTTGCAGGTGGATATGTTGGTACACAAACTCAGTGGTTAGCCTCTTTAAAAGGCGATAAAGGTGACACAGGTCTAACAGGTGCAACTGGTGAAAAAGGCGACAAGGGCGATAAAGGTGACACAGGCCTGACAGGTGCAACTGGTGCAACTGGTGAAAAAGGCGACAAAGGTGACACAGGCCTGACAGGCGCAACTGGTGAAAAAGGCGATAAAGGCGACAAAGGTGACACAGGCCTGACAGGTGAAAAAGGCGACAAGGGAGACAAAGGCGCAACTGGTGAAAAAGGCGACAAGGGCGATAAAGGTGATACAGGTCTAACTGGTGATAAAGGTGATAAAGGTGATAAAGGTGATACTGGCGCAGCAGGTATAGATGGAGCAAAAGGCGATACGGGTGCCAAAGGCGATACAGGCGCAGCAGGTATAGATGGAGCGAAAGGCGACACGGGTGCCAAGGGTGACACAGGTTCAGTAGGTGCAACGGGTGCCAAGGGTGATACTGGAGCAGCAGGTGTAGACGGAGCCAAGGGTGACACAGGAGCAGCAGGTATAGATGGAGCGAAAGGCGACACAGGAGCTAAAGGTGACACAGGAGCTAAAGGTGACACAGGAGCTAAAGGTGACACAGGAGCTAAAGGTGACACAGGAGCTAAAGGTGACACAGGTGCTAAGGGCGATACAGGTGCCAAGGGTGATACAGGCGCAGCAGGTATAGATGGAGCTAAAGGTGACACTGGAGCAGCAGGCGTAGATGGAGCGAAAGGTGACACGGGTGCCAAAGGTGATACTGGCGCAGCAGGCGCAGATGGAGCAAAAGGTGACACTGGAGCGAAAGGCGACACGGGTGCCAAGGGTGACACAGGAGCAGCAGGTGTAGACGGAGCCAAAGGCGATACAGGTGCCAAGGGTGATACTGGAGCAGCAGGTGTAGACGGAGCAAAAGGTGACACTGGAGCGAAAGGAGACACTGGAGCCAAAGGCGATACAGGTGCCAAGGGTGACACAGGAGCGGTAGGTGCAACTGGTGCCAAGGGTGACACTGGAGCAGCAGGTGCAGATGGAGCCAAGGGTGACACGGGTGCCAAGGGTGATACAGGAGCAGCAGGTGCAGATGGAGCCAAGGGTGACACAGGTGCTAAGGGCGATACAGGCGCAGCAGGCGTAGATGGAGCCAAGGGTGACACAGGTGCTAAGGGCGATACAGGCGCAGCAGGTGCAGATGGAGCCAAAGGTGATACGGGTGCCAAGGGTGACACTGGAGCAGCAGGTGTAGACGGAGCCAAGGGTGACACAGGTGCCAAGGGTGATACAGGAGCAGCAGGTGCAGACGGAGCTAAAGGTGACACAGGTGCCAAAGGTGATACTGGTTCAGTTGGTGCAACAGGCGCGAAAGGTGACACAGGTTCAGTAGGTGCAACGGGTGCGAAAGGCGACACTGGCGCAGCAGGTATAGATGGAGCAAAAGGCGACACGGGTGCGAAAGGTGATACTGGCGCAGCAGGTGTAGACGGCGCTAAAGGCGATACGGGTGCCAAGGGTGACACAGGAGCAGCAGGTGTAGACGGAGCCAAAGGCGACACGGGTGCCAAGGGCGATACAGGCTCAGCAGGTATAGATGGAGCCAAAGGCGATACGGGTGCCAAGGGTGACACAGGAGCAGCAGGTGTAGACGGAGCCAAAGGTGACACAGGTGCCAAGGGTGACACAGGAGCAGCAGGTGTAGACGGAGCAAAAGGTGATACAGGTGCCAAGGGTGACACAGGAGCGGTAGGTGCAACTGGTGCCAAGGGGGATACTGGAGCGAAAGGTGATGGATTATTAGACAGCAAAACGGCTTATAGCATTGCAGTCAGCAATGGCTATAAGGGTACAGAAACAGAATGGTTGGAACAGGTTGGACTTGGAGAAAATGGTACAGGTAACCCATATTTCCAGGTACAGTCGAATACACCAAAAGTTGAACCAAAAGCACAAGCTACTGGAAAAGATGCAATTGCAATTGGAGCAGATGCTTCTGCGCAAGGTGACCAATCCATTAGTATTGGTGTTGGTAACCAGGTGACGGGAAACAATTCAGGAGCGATTGGCGATCCAAGTTATATCAATGCAGATGATAGTTATGCGATTGGTAATAACAACACCATTAATGGTGATGGTAAAACATTTGTTCTGGGTAATAACGTTAATACCTCTGCAAAAAATGCAGTTGTATTGGGTAATGATTCGGCGTCAGATCGAGATAATACAATTTCAGTTGGAGCAACAGGTAAAGAACGTCAAATTATTCATGTAGCAGCAGGAACAGCAGATACAGATGCTGTGAATGTGAAACAGATGAAAGATGCTGATATTAAAGTGCTGAATGATGCCAAAACTCATGCAGATGCGGGAGATAAGGTGACATTGAATAGTGCGAAAACCTATACTAATGAGCGTGAAGTGGTGATTCGTCAGGACTTTACAACTGCCGATGCAACAACCCTCCGCGATGCCAAAGCCCATGCCGATGCAGGAGATCAAACGACATTGTCAAGCGCGAAAACCTATACTGATACCAAGTTTGCCGATCTGGAAAATGCATTTACGGATACGTCAAATCGTATGGCGCAGGATATTAACAAAAACCGTGAACTTGCAGCACAAGGTATTGCAGGAATTGCGGCAATGACCAATATCCCAACACCTGCGGTACAAGGTACAAGCACTGTCGGAATGGGAGTAGGTAACTATGATAGCAAGTCAGCAATTGCAGTGGGTGCAAGCCACTACTTTGATAATGGAGTTGCAATTAAAGGCTCATTCTCAAGTGGATTAAGTAGTAGTAAGACAACCGCTGTTGGTGCAGGCGTGTCTTATTCATGGAAGTAATATCATTGATATTAATTATGAAAGCTTAATTTTGATTGATAAGAAACACTGATTAATTTAATCAGTGTTTCTACTGAGAGTATTTAAAATTCCGTTTCTTATGGTTTTAAGACCCTCATATTAAAACAATTGCTTACATTATATGCACTATGCTAAATTGCAGCCGTCTCAATATTGAAAAAGCCTATCTTGAGAGTTGCTCTAGTCCTTGCCCTTTCGGCAATGTTCCTGCAAACCGTTGTATTTATACAACCACTGTTACCCGCACAATATCGTATTGCGCTGGTCTGTGTCACTATTTCCGATGCTTTTTCCAATAGCCTCAGTGCTGATCAGCAGCAGAATGTTCATCATTTATCTGAACACCATCACCAGCATCACATGATGGATGACGATCAAAAAGCCCATACCACTCAAAGTCCTCATCAACATGATGTTGGACATGAATGTCCATACTGTACGGTATTTGCCAATTTAACCACAGGTCTGGACTTTAGCCTTGAGGAGGTCTTTGATCGACTTTATGTTCGGATGTTGACGTTTCAGCGTAATTTCCAGCATATTTATTTTGATTTACAGCGTTTATACCTACTACCGCAAGGGCGAGCACCGCCTTTATTCGCATAAATACTGATTAGGAAATACAAAGCTTTTTTGCTTTGTTCTTCATTTATATTTTTGCGAGATTAATTATGGCTCAGCCTAAATTTGATTTACAACCGCTTGTGGTTGCGATGAGTATTGTCTGTTATTCAACAACAGTTTTTGCAGAACAACGTCAAGAAAATATCTTTCAATTAGCTCCGATAGTGGTCACTGCACAAGTGGCAAATGATGCCAATGGATTGATCGTTCACGCTGACCCAAAACAACCGATTCAGCCAGTTCCTGCGACTGATGGTGCTGCTTATTTAAAAACTATTCCAGGATTCAGTAGTATTGGAAGTGGTGGAACCAATGGTGATATTAGTTTTAGGGGCATGTTTGGTTCACGAATTAAAGTGCTGAATGATGGCTCTGAAGAGTTGGGTGCATGTCCTGCTCGAATGGATAATCCGACATCTTATATTTCACCTGAGAGTTTTGACCGTATTACCGTCATTAAAGGTCCACAAACTGTACGTTATCCAACCCCAGGTTCAGCGGCAACAGTATTATTTGAACGTGATCCAATCAAATTTGAACAGGATCAACATTATAAAGGTCAGGCAAGTGTGGTCGCTGGTTCATATGGACGTGTAGACCATAATGTTGATGCAGTGGTGGGGAATGAGACTGGCTATGCTCGTATCAATGCTAATCGTTCGGTATCCGATGATTATCAGGATGGTGATGGTAAAAACGTTCATTCAAGTTGGGAGCGTTGGGGCGCTGACCTTGCCCTAGGCTGGACACCAACTGAAAATACTTGGATTGAATTGCAAGGTGGTAAGGGAGACGGAGAGTCTGCTTATGCAGGTCGTTCAATGGATGGCTCGCAATTTAAGCGTGAAAGTCTTGGACTACATGCTGAACAACGTAATATCAATGATGTGATTAAAAAGGTCGAAGCACAGGTCGACTACAGTTTTAATGATCACATTATGGATAATTTTAGCCTGAGAGCCGTGCCCACAACAGGACCTATGGCGATGCCGATGGCAATGGATGTTACTCGTAGGACTTTAAATGCCAGAGCTGCCATCACCACTGATTGGAATAATATCAGTGTGGTTTCTGGTGTTGATTCCCAGTACAACAAACAGGCTGGCAATATGTATATGCGTGGTGATGTACCACCACCAATGGATGAAACTTTGAGTTTCCAAAGTTATGGTGCATTTACTGAAGCCACTATTGCTGTGAATGACAATAATAAAGTGGTGACAGGTCTACGTGCTGACCATGTTGAAATTAAAAACTTGGCAAGCAACAAAACCCGTAAGGATACCGTACCCAGTGGTTTTATTCGGTTGGAAAACCTGATGCCTGAGCATAATCTCAAAAGCTATATTGGCTTGGGATATGTTGAACGTACCCCTGATTTCTGGGAGATATATAGTACCGCATTACCATCAACAGGCACTGACATGGGAGATATGTCAGGTGGCATGGATGGTATGACAGGTATGGATGATATGGGGGGAGGAATGGTTATGCCAACGGTTGCCCGAACGTCAGATCATTTGGACTATCTCAAGAATGAAAAAACTCTACAACTGGATTTAGGCTATCAACTGGAACACGGAAAATACAATAGTTGGGCTTCTGCCTATGCAGGTGTAATCAAGGATTTTATGCTGGTGAGCTATGCTGATCCTGAGAATGAGATGATTAGCTCAACTATTCGTAATGTCGATGCCACCATTGCAGGTGCTGAGTTAGGCGTGGGCTATAAGTTTACAGACAACATCCAAACCGATGCCAGTGCCATGTATGCATGGGGTAAAAACACCACTGACAATCGACCATTGCCTCAAATTGCACCTTTAGAAGGACGTTTTAATTTACGTTATGTTGCAGATAATTATTCTCTAGGTCTACTGTGGCGTGTAGTGGCAAAACAAGACCGCATTAGTAAAAATGAGGGTAATATCGTTGGCTACGATATTGGAGAGAGTAAGGCATTTAATACCTTATCTTTAAATGGTGCGTATAAGTTGACCCAAAATGTTGAATGGTCAATCGGTGTTGATAATCTTCTGGATGAAACCTATGCCGAACATTTAAACAAGGGTGGGGCAGCGACTGGCTTTTATCCATCCAATACCCAATATAATAATATTGGGCGTAACTATTGGACTCGGATCAGCATGAAATTCTAAGCGCAATACATCTTAAAAAAGACCATGCTTTTGCATGGTCTTTGTATTTATTTAATTGAATTCATAGAAATTATTTTTTGATTGCCTGCGTATAACGCTGATTGACTGTATTCCAGTTGACCACTTGCCAAAAGGCTTTGGTGTAATCAGCACGGCGATTTTGGTATTTTAAATAATAGGCATGTTCCCATACATCCAGTCCTAAAAGTGGAATACCTTTAGTTTCAGCAATATCCATGAGTGGATTGTCCTGATTTGGTGTGGAGGTTACCGCAAGCTTATTGTCTGGTGTGACTATTAACCATGCCCAACCAGAACCAAAGCGGCTCGTTGCTGCCTCATTAAATTTCTGTTTAAACGCATCCAGAGAACCAAAATCTGCATTAATCTGTTTGAGAAGTGCAGCACTTGGCTGTCCTGTTTTATTGCTTGGGGCTAGACTTGACCAAAAGAAATCGTGGTTATAATGTCCACCACCATTATTGCGTACAGCAGCGTTATACTTGGAAATCTGCTTTTGTAGTTCGGTTAGGTCTACTTTATCTAATTCTGGATAGTTTTTAATTTGTGCATTTAGGTTATCAACATAGGCTTTGTGATGTTTGCCATAGTGAATTTCCATTGTTTGTTGGTCGATCGCAGGTTCTAAGGCGTTACTTGCATAAGGTAATGCAGCCTGTTTAAATTCAGCAAATGTGGTTGAGCTTAGACCGAGTAGCATACTCAGGAAAAGTGTTTTTTTAGCAACTGAAAAATTCATGATCAACTCCTTGAAATGGTTGTTTATTGAGAACGATTATTACTTATAAGTTTAAGATTTCCCATTTTCTTAACATAACTATAACGAAATCATTGGGATGTTCTTTAAGCTAACATTTTTTATTTTATTGATAAAAAATGAGTATTAGATGAGTCTATAACGCAGATAAATAAGACCATACCGAAATATGGTCTTATGATGTTTATTTTAGGTTGTCTAGAACAAATTCAGGCGATTTGATAAATAACCGAATCAATGCCCGAGAGGGCTTGCATGGATGTCGTTTGCCTTTTTCCCAACTTTCTACAGTTCTTGTGGAAATACCCAATTTAGTTGCGAGTTGTGCTTGAGAAATTTTCATTTGCCGACGTGCCCTGATCATTTCATCAGCCAGTTCCTCATCCTGAACAGTAGTTGAAGTGTGAGAGTCAAATTGCTGTTTCATCATCTCACCCTAATATGCCAGTTGCAGCAACAGTCTGAATAACAAGGCGATTAGCAATAAACCAAAGAAACCTGCAAGCCAGAGCAAGATAAACCACTGTGATTGAGATAATTTCATCTTGTTTCTCCTAGTGATAACCTTCATCGCCAACACGGACTTTATCCCTAAATACCCAGTACGCCATGATGGTGTAGATGATAATAATCGGGATCAAAATCAGTGCTCCGATTAGTGCAAACAACTGACTATTGGCTGGCGCAGCAGCATCCCAGATCGTTACTGATGGCGGAATAATATAAGGGAATATACTGATCAGAAAGCCTGTATATGCCAAGAAAACCAACGCTAAGGTGTATAAAAAGGGCATTGATTCCTGACGTTTTTGACAGGCACGAATAGTAAAAAAGGTGAAAACCACCACCAAGATTGGAACTGGACTGAAATACAAAATTTGAGGTTGCGTAAACCAGCGTTCAGCAATCATTGGATGTGCCAGTGGCGTATATATACTGACAGCAGCAAATATCAGTAACAACGCCAAGATCAGTTTTGGCATTAAACGATACATACTGTTTTGTAATTGATCATCAGTTTTCATAATCAACCAGCCACAGCCAAGTGCAGCATAAACAACTACCACACCTACACCTGTAAAAATTGCAAATGGCGTGAGCCAATCCAGACCACCCCCTGCATAACGCCCATCGACAATATGTATGCCCTGAATATATGCACCAAGAATCACACCCTGTAAAAAACTGGATAATACTGAGCCACCAATAAATGCTGCATCCCATAGATGCTTGGTACGGTTTGCCTTAAAGCGAAATTCAAAGGCAACTCCACGGAAAATCAGCGCAATGACCATCAATATAATCGGTAGATAAAGGGCTGATAAAACTGCGGAATAAACCATTGGAAATGCTGCAAATAAGCCAGCACCACCCAGTACCATCCATGTTTCATTACCATCCCAGACAGGCGCGACAGTATTCATCATCACATCACGTTCCTGCTGATTCTTAATGAATGGAAACAAAATACCAATGCCGAGATCAAAGCCGTCCAGTACCACATAAATGAAAACGCCAATCGCAATAATGACAATCCAGATTAAAGACAAATCAATCATGAAGATGCTCCTTGATCTTGATCATCAAGACGTTCATCTGCGGCACTCAGTGGACGCATAGGTGTTTTAAAATGACCGACACCGCCAACTTCTTGTTGTTGGCTATAAATAAATTCAGGGCCTTTGTGCATCAGTTTCAGCATGTAATAGATGCCGATACCAAAGACGATGCAGTAGACCATGACAAAGATAATCAGCGTTAGGCCAACCTGCTCTGCTGAAACAGGGGAAAGCGCATCTTTGGTACGCATCACGCCATAGACCACCCACGGCTGACGACCAACCTCCGTGGTAAACCAACCAGCCAATAGTGCAATAAAGCCTGATGGTCCCATCAATAAAGCGAAGCGATGAAACCATTTGCTTTCAAACAGTTTGCCTGTTTTTCTCAGCCAAACGCCAGTAATGCCTAGCAGCAGCATTAACATGCCTAAACCGACCATGATACGGAAGCTCCAAAAAACTACAGTCGAATTCGGGCGATCTTCAGGTGCAAAGTCTTTTAAGCCTTTCACTGTACCATCCATTGAATGGGTGAGAATGAGACTACCTAGATTTGGAATCGCAATCGCATATTTGGTACGTTCTTCCTGCATGTCAGGAATGCCGAATAAATACAATGGCATACCCTCATCATAGTTGGTCTCCCAATGTCCCTCCATCGCTGCCAGCTTTGCAGGTTGATGTTCGAGCGTATTTAAACCATGTGCATCACCCACGAAGACCTGTAAGGGAGCTAAAATCAGAATCAGCCACAGTGCCATCGAAAAAGACTTTTTCACCAATTCATCCCGACGACCTTTCAGCAAATGCCATGCCGCAGTCGCTGCAACCAATAAGGCCGCCACCATAAAGGCAGCAATTGCCATGTGAGCAAGGCGATAAGGAAAGGAGGGGTTAAATACAATTGCAAACCAATCCTGTGGCACAACAATGCCATTTTCTATAGTGAAGCCTTGCGGTGTTTGCATCCAACTGTTTGAGGATAAAATCCAGAACATTGAAATACAGGTTCCCACTGCGACCATGAGTGTGGCAAAGAAATGCGCCTTTTTACTGACTCGTCCCCAACCAAATAACATGATGCCAAGAAAGCCCGCCTCCAAGAAAAATGCGCTTAGGACTTCATAGGTGAGCAATGGACCTGTGACACCGCCAGCAAAGCGTGAAAACTCGCTCCAGTTTGTACCAAACTGATAGCTCATCACCACACCTGAGACCACACCCATCCCAAATGCAACAGCAAAGATTTTGACCCAATACTTAAACAGGTCTTGATAAATCGGATTGTTGGTACGTAACCAACGCCATTCCAATACTGCTAAAAAGCTTGCAAGTCCAATCGAAATTGCAGGAAAAATGATGTGAAACGATACGGTAAAGGCAAACTGTATTCTCGCCAGTTCAAGTGCTGTTAAGCCTAGAGTCATGACTGCACCTCATCTTTTTGCTGATGAGCTAAACCTATGGTTGTAGCAATCTCTACCCGTGTAAGAGCATGAAAATAAAACATGATGATAATCTCTTGAAAATATTAATTTTTCAAAACAAATGTTTTGAGCTTCAAGTGAAAGATCATCAAAGTGGCGGGGCACGCCCTTGAGGAATAAGGAAGAGTTGCTGGAGTTGAAAGAAAACATGGAAACAGTTTTCAATAAACGCTAGAAACCGTACCTGAATACGGATCAGAATCTGTTTTAGATCAAGGTCAGGTAAGGGTACAACATGGCTATATACCACACAGTACTGACATTGATGCCCTGCATCGTGATGATGGTGGCTAGTTGCTGTAATGTCAGATGAGGGTGCTGCATGTCCCATGTCGTGCATGTGATGAGACATGCTGTGATGCTGTTCTGGTGCGTTGTGATGGTTGTGACTAGAAGATGTCACAGAATGGTGAAGTTGCAGTGCTTGGGCAATAGTCTCACATACTGGAGAGATTTGATATTTCTCTGGCAGCAAGGGCTGTAAGAACACAGCGATTTGTAACAAGACTGCATAGAAGCCTAGCAATCTTCCAAAAACCATCAACACCCAATTGATCTCTTTCTGGAAATCGGTTGTGCCACACTATAGCAAAAAAATAGCTTTCTTAAAGTCTTAATTATTTATTTTTTAATAAAAAAATTGTGGTAATTTGATAATCACAGATTTTTAGTATGATTTGTTTTGAAGCTAATTGTCGATTTATAATAAATTATTTAAGAGAAAAATATTAAACCTCTGAGCGCCAATTCTCAGATAATCGATTGAGAATTGGCGCTAGGTAGATTAATGCTTTTGGGTCTGTATCCAGAAACCTAACATCACCATCATGGCAATCAAGCCTGCAAGTATAGCCAGCAGAATATCCCGAAGTGTCTTATCTATTGGCAACCACGTCCATTTGTGTAAATAGGCAAAGCTAAAACCCTCTAAAGCATCCTGTTGTGTCACTTGAGCGGCAATTACACCACTGCTTGGTTCAATATAGAGTCGTAGTTGATTGGCTAAAGTCGTTTCAATTTTGATAACAGGCAAACGCTTATTAATAAAACCATACTCACCACCAAAGCTTGTGATCCATGTACTTTGACCAAGTTGATTGAATGGCAGATTGAGATAATTTGCAGCAAGTTGTCTGCTTTGTTGCAAGACATTCAGTATATTCGCTGTATGGGCATCCATTAACTTTATTTCAGGTGCTTGGCTTTTACCATGTGTATGGTGGTCATGTTCTTTGACTGCGGTCATACTGCCTTGCATTGGATTTTGTCCGATAGGCTGAAATAACCATCCTGCCTGAGCCTGATGTTGATTGAATGCAATTGGTACAAGACTTAAACGCTGTAAAGGCTGTGATACGACAGCTTGCCATGCTTCCAGATTTAAATCTTCTGTATTAAAAACGGGCTGAATATTTTGAATATCAGGTTTTTTCTGCCATACATGATAAAAACCACTGATGACCCAAAGCAGCATAAACACACTTAAACTGATACTTAAATAACGATGTAAAAAACGCATTGGTTTATGACCTAACCGATGATTTTTGCGATTATGGATTTTAAAAAATAATCCAATTCCCATAAATATCAGCACCAATATACCAATTAAGGCGATTTGCATCAGCAGCGTTTGACCTGTCCAGGCTTGATTACCCCACGTCCATGTATGACCTAAACGGAAAATTCTTGCCATCCACATTTTTTGATCATTGGACAAGGTCGATAGTCGAGATTGAGAGGTATCAACATAAGCCCTTAGACCATTGCTAAAATCGACACGCCAAATCGGTAATAAACGATTAACACTTGGATAATCATCACTAAACTCGGCAATGAGGGTGGTTGAAACAATCTCTTGCTCTCTTAACCCCGTGTACCAGAGTGCAAGGCGTTTAGCATCTTGCTGTTCTGCACCCTGAATTAACTGACCTGTTTGGCTGTCATAATATTCAGCCATATCTTGATAGGGTTTTAAGACACGATAGGCAACTTGTTGAGATTGCAACTGAATCGCTTGCAAAGCAGAAAAATGTTCAATTTGCTGCTGCTTTAAAAGCTGTGGAACAGCCAAAGCAGACCGCAAATCAAGCTCTTGAGATGGTGGCATACGTTTTACAGGCTGTGGCTGTGTTGCACTCATAATTGGGTGCAACACGCCAGTTAAAGCCCAGAATAAAACTAAAATGCCTAAAACCATCCCAAAATAACGATGCAAACGTATCAGTTTCTTAAGTTGGTTGGCATTCATGGCTTATTTCCCAAAGTGGTAACGTAAGCCTAATAAATAGGTACGAGGTGCAGCAGGGGTATAACTCGCCTGATTGTTGCTGTAAGAGGTGCTTTCAGAATAGTGCTCATCTGTTACATTGAGAACTTGCCCATAAATTTCATAAGCATTTTTACGATAATTGGCACGTAAATTTAAAACAGTATGTCCATTATACTTCTCAGTATTGGCATCATTCATCCAGTAGGAACCCACGTAGACACCCTCAGCAGAGAGCAGCAATTCAGGAATAGGTTTGATCTGGTATTCAAGCGTACCAAAGGTTTTCGGTGCGCTTGGCATGGTATTACCACTGTAATCTAAAACACTGGAGGGCTGGAACTCCTTATATTCGTGTTCTGCCCAGCTACCAGATAACTTTAAACGCTGGTCATAGAGATCACTAATTTTCCATGTTCCCCCAATCTCAATACCTTGATGTAGCGTTTTGCCTGTATTACGTGGTTCACGAGTATTGTCTGGTTTGGTATAGCTCATCACTTCATCCTTACCCTGTAAGCGGTATAAGGTGATTTCACCATCTAAGCGATCATCAAGTAGTTTAAAACGTAAACCTGTATCCACGTTATCAAAGGTGGCTTCTTTGAGATTGGGTGTCACTAGATTCGCACCATATAGACTGCTGACCTCTGGCGGAACAAACCCCTGTGACCAATTGCTATATATATCCATTGCAGGGGTGATATTCCAGACAAAACCGAGTTGAGGGCTGGCTTTATGAAAATTTCGTTTTTCATCAGGTGCGCCTGTTACAGTAGATGGTGTTAATTTATTGTCATAATCATAGCTAATCCAGTCATAACGTGCGCCACCGACCAGATTTAATGTTGGTAAAATCTGCCAGTTGGCTTGAGCATAAATTGCCTGATTATTGACATCAACATTAAAGTCACGTAGTAACTGGCGTTGTTTAAAGCCTGTATAAACTAAGGTATTTGGATCACGGAAGATTTCAATATCATTGGTTTTTGCTTGAGTTGGAGAATGATCAGCCATAAGGCCAACAATCAACTTAACCTGATCTAATGTTGCAGAATGCTGTAGATTTAAACCATAGGATTGAAACGCATTATAGGTGGTTTGACCACTATATGTTCCAGTCGGTTTACCGTTTTTAATATCAGTACGAATGGTATAACTTGGATTTTGTTCTGTGCTGTTGTCACGATAATAGATTGTTGCCTGACTTTGCTGCTCATCACTCCATTGATGACTCATTTGGGAAGAAAGGCGAGTTGCATCTACATCACGATAAGTAAATGTTTGATAGCTATAACCTGCACGTTTATCGAAATCATCTTTATTTAAACTGCCTGTCATATCCGCTTTGAGATGATTATAGCTGACAATATTTTTGACTTGTGTTGCATCAGAAATACGCCAGTCATGTCTCAATGTCACACTTTGCTTATTACTTTCAGCATGATCCTGCCAACTATCTCCACGATCGCTGGCATAGCCTGAAATTCTTAAACCATGTTCACCAAAATCTGTATTAAAGGTATTGGAAGCCCCCAAATCCACACGACGATAGCCCTCACTGCTTGCACTGATTCCTAAATCAGCCGTTGGCGTTAAGCTTGGGGCTTTGGTTAGAAAGTTAATTGTTCCACCAATGGCATTACTGCCATATAAGCTGCTGGCTGGACCACGTAGGATTTCAATACTCTCAATCCCTGCCAAATTTACTTCATAAAGTGCGTTGTGGTTAAACACACCAACAGGGCGCACTGAAACGCCATCTTCTAAATATTGATAAACCGCAGCAGTGGTGATCGGTTGGCGAATCGACATCATGTGTTGTTCGTTGCCCAAATCATTCATTAAGACACCTGGTGTTTGATTGACAAGCTGACCAATAAAGGTCGCATGTTTTTCTTCAATGTCAGTGTTGCTAATTTTACTGATTGCAGCAGGAGTATTATTGATGGATTCACCCTCACGACTTGCAGTGACTACAATGGTAGAGAGTGTTTTAGTTTCATTATTTGCTGTGTTTTCGGCAAATGCCAAAGAACTATAGCTAATAGACAGGCACGCAGCCGTTAATACTGACAAACGAAATTGAGTATTCATTTTTAAACTCTATAAAAAAGCAATAAACGAGGCTGTACGCAGTGATTTCACTGAATACGATGTAAAAAATTGCAATTTATAGAGCGAGTGGTGGAGCTTGTTTTATGGGAAGAATATAGAAGATGCGAGGGATGTGCAGATCTTCTGTCCATGTATAACACAGGCATCGTATACGACTAAACCAAGCCAGTAAAAATATTAAAATAAATGCAATGAGTGGAACGATTGCAGCAGCATCTAAACCATGTGTACATAAAGGACAGTGCTTCATGATTTTGCTTGCAAGTGCAAAAACTTCCTGAGCATATTCACTGAGTTGAGAATGCTGCTGATGGGACATCTCATGCATGGAATGATGATGACTATGCTGGTCATGAGTCAGCATCATCGTATTTTGAATTTCTGTGACTTGGCAATGAGATGGCATTGCATAAAGTGCGGGCATGATGCCTGTGTGTACCATCGTTGGTAAGAAGATATGCCAGAGTAAACACAGCAAAGTGATCGCACCAAGCACGGTACGCCACTTTAGCAAGTGTTGACGAAAACTGGACTTCATATCAGCGATACGTCGTAGTAGAAATGTGGCAGCAGTATAATTAAAAAAAGATTACAATTCAAAAACAATCTTTTTGCAATTAAATGTTGTATTGGTCAAATAAGATCAAACTCTTTGATAGAGAATTTGAAGTTTTTCTGCTCGGGGCTATTCAATTCAATGCAGCCAACTGATTGCTCTCAAAATGCATGTAATTTGAGCTACATAAGTATTAATTATAATTCGACGTAACTTGTATCTCCTTGTGGTAATCTTCTCAGTCTATAAAGTAAGTTTAATTCTACGATTAGCATGGTTTTAGCCAATCATTTTTAAATGGCACACATCCGATAAATAACTTATTACTCACGTTATGATATTTGTTTAGATGTGACTTATGTCCTAAGCAGTTATCTATGCAAACTTGTGTAATGTTAAGTCTTGGTTTACATATTATTCGACAAATATGCACTGTACAGTTTGCAGCAAATGTTCGTTTGGTTTTGCTCATCTTGAAACTTGCGACTCGGAGAGTTTGTCTCTAGATCATTGTTTGATTCCACTAGATCATTACAGTAATAGAAGTGGCACTTCAAATGTTAATTATAAAAATAAAAGAATTTTTTCCATTTTAAAGAGCAAAAATTTATACGAAATTTACGCCCATAAATTTTCAGATTATTAAAATATATTTCTAGGAAAGCGTTCTATACATAGGAAAATTCATGGGTTTCTTTAGGTCTGCTGCTGAAAGTAATCGTTTGCAGAACACATTGCTTAATCAGAAAGGTCTCTTGGATGGTCTTCATACAGAGAGATTGGTTGATCAGTATGCTGATGTATCGCCAGAAGTACAAAAAGTGATTGTTCAGATTCTCAAGGAACGTGGCTATTCAAAAAGTGAAATAGAACAATTATTGAAGCAGTGATTTTATGCAAAATTTACGTCTGCCGTTTTTTTCAATATAGATAATTTACGCTGTCAATTTCCATACTCATGCTGATCTATTTTTAAATGGCATTTGCAATGTGGGAATTTATTTTCGTATTTTTATTTTCCTTAGTGTTGGCATATCCACTTGGTGGATATCTTGCAAAAGTAATGCAGGCAACACCAATGAAATCAGACATCCTGTTTAACTGGATAGAGAAACCGCTTTATGCAGTGATGGGGGTTAAAAATGCTGGTATGAATTGGCGACATTATATGCTCGCTTTTTTAATCAGTAATATTGCTTTGCTTGCCATCAGTGTTGTGATTTTAATGACACAGGCTTGGCTACCCTTCAATCCTGACCATATTCCCAACATGAAATGGGACTTGGCTTTACATACTGCCATCTCATTTTTAACCAATACCAACCAACAGCATTATTCTGGTCAAGCCCAGTTGTCTTATTTCGCTCAAATGACTGTGATTACAGGTATGCAGTTTATTTCGCCCCTGATTGGTCTCGCCCTTGTGGTGGCAATGTTAAGAGCATTGTTCTTACAGGAAAAGTTAACCAATGGCATTAAACGCAACTGGAATGAGGTTAATTTAGGCAACTATTGGCAGGACATCATTCGTCCGTTATTCCGTTTTATGATTCCATTGGCAATGGTTTGGTCACTATTGCTGACCAGTCAGGGTGTGCCATCCACTTTATCCAGTGGACCAAGCATACAAACCGTAGAACAACATGCAGAATTTAGCTCGCAACAGATTCCACTTGGTCCAGTTGCGCCAATGGTTGCCATCAAGCAACTGGGCAGTAATGGTGGTGGTTGGTATGGTCCAAATAGTACTGTGCCTTTAGAAAATCCAACACCACTTTCCAATGTTCTTGAAATGATTGCCATTTTACTGATTCCAATGGCTGTGATTTTTATGATTGGAACATTGGTCAATCGTAAAAAACTGATGTGGATGATATTCGGTACGATGATGCTGATGTCATTGATTTCCACATCACTGGCATTCTGGACGGAAAAATCTTCATTAAGTGTTAATCCTGCCTTGATGGAAGGTAAAGAAATGCGTTTTGGTGCAGAGGCATCGGCATTGTGGGGGACTTTAACCACGCAGGTAAATAACGGTTCAGTCAATATGATGCACGACTCAGCCTCGCCACTCACAGGTTTGGTTGAGCTATGTAATATGTTGATTAATGCCATCTGGGGTGGGATTGGCTGTGGTTTATCTCAATTCTTTATCTACTTATTTATTGCAGTCTTTATCGCTGGTTTGATGACTGGGCGAACGCCCGAAGTCTTTGGACGAAAAATTGAAGTCACCGAAATCAAGTTGTTGGCGGTTGTGATTGTCTTACAGCCTGTGATGTTACTGACTTTAACTGCAATCACATTGGCAATTCCAAGTTTGACAGGCAATTCAAATCCATCCTTTCATGCAATTAGTCAAGTCTTTTACGAATATGTGTCTGCCTTTGCCAATAATGGCTCAGGTTTTGAGGGGCTGGCGGATAACACTGTTTGGTGGAATTTAAGCACAAGCATTGCCTTGCTTGCAGGTCGTTACAGCACCCTGATTATTCCTGTAATGATTGCAGTTAGTTTAGCCAGCAAAGTACAAGGTTCTGAAAATAAAGGTTCTTTACAGATTGAATCACCGACATTTGCTTTAACGCTTGTGGGAATTGTACTGATTCTGACCTTGTTGCAATTTATGCCTGTGTTGGTTCTTGGACCAATTGCCGATTATGTATCAGTACAGTTTTAACAGTGGAGCAGTCAAATGAAAACATTAAATGCAAGTAAGATGGACATTGTTAATCAGGAAATTGTTCAACAGACTTTTTATAAACTGCTACCACAACATGCATTCAAAAATCCTGTCATGGCATGTGTCTGGGTGGGTACAGTCTTAACCTTTGTGGCAACCTTAATGGGACAAGCCAGTTTAGGACTGGGACTGACATTAAGCCTGATTTTGTTGATTACCGTGTTATTTGCCAATTATGCCGAAGCGGTGGCAGAAGCCAAAGGTAGAGGGCAAGCCTCATCCTTACGTCAGGCAAGAGAGAATCTATTTGCCAATCGGCTTGCGGATTTAAATGCCCAAGCGGTGCGTATTTCAGCCACTGAACTCAAAAAAGGTGATTTCGTCATCGTCAATGCAGGAGAATTAATTCCTGCGGATGGTGAGATTATTCAGGGTTTTGCCACCATCAATGAATCGGCAGTGACAGGTGAATCTGCTCCTGTGTTACGTGAAGCCAATACTGATTGCTCAGGTGTGATTGGGGGAACAAAAGTCTTATCAGACAGCATCATTATAGAAGTCAGTAATGAAGCAGGTCATAGCTTTTTAGACCGTATGATTGCGTTGGTTGAGGGTGCGAACCGTCAAAAAACACCAAATGAAATCGCTTTGGGAATTTTACTGAATGTGATGACGGTGACTTTTATTGTCGTGGTGATGACGCTGCCATTCATTGGGGGAATTGTCGGTGTCAAAATCAGTATCGTGTTACTGATTGCTTTATTGGTATGCCTGATTCCAACCACGATTGGCGGTCTATTGCCTGCGATTGGGATTGCAGGAATGAACCGTGCATTAAAAGCCAATGTCTTGGCAAAATCAGGTAAAGCGGTTGAAGTTGCAGGCGATATAGATGTGCTGTTACTGGATAAAACAGGCACAATTACCTATGGTGACCGTCAGGCAACGGCATTTTATCCACTCGCAGGTGTGACTCCAAGCGAATTACGCCAAGCTGCCATGCTAACCTCTTTTGCCGACCCAACCCCCGAAGGTAAATCGGTGGTGAGTCTAGGCAAGGAACTTGGAGAAAGTATCAGTGAGCCTCAAGATGCAGAATTTATCCAGTTTAGTGCAGCCACACGTTTATCAGGTGTCGATTTAGCAACAGGACAAAAGATTCGTAAAGGCGCTGCTGATGCCATCCTTAAATTTACTGAGCAGGATATTCAAGACAACATCGAACTCAAAACCAGAGTGGAACAGGTTGCTTCCAAAGGGGCAACACCTTTAGTGGTGGCATCCAATCACAATATTCTCGGTGTGATTGAACTTTCAGATGTGATTAAACAAGGCATTAAAGAACGTTTTGCTTTATTGCGGCAAATGGGTATTAAAACCATTATGGTCACGGGGGATAATCCTTTAACGGCTGCTGCAATTGCTGCTGAAGCAGGCGTGGATGATTATATTGCGGAAGCAAGACCAGAAGATAAACTCGCCTGTATTCGCAATGAGCAGGCAATGGGACGACTGGTGGCAATGGTTGGCGATGGAACCAATGATGCTCCTGCATTGGCTCAGGCAGATATTGGCTTGGCAATGAATTCTGGCACACAGGCAGCTAAAGAAGCAGGCAATATGGTGGACTTGGATTCTGACCCGACTAAATTATTGGATGTGGTTGAAATCGGCAAACAGCAATTGATTACACGAGGTGCATTAACCACCTTTTCACTGGCAAATGATGTCTCAAAATATTTTGTGATTTTACCTGCCTTATTCGCAGTCGCCATTCCTCAACTCAATATATTAAACATTCTACATCTGGATAATCCAAGCAGTGCCATTGTTTCAGCCTTAATCTTTAATGCCTTGATTATTCCGATGTTAATTCCATTGGCATTACGTGGTGTTCAGTTTAAGCCTGCCAGTGCCTTACAACTGCTAAGACGCAATATGCTGGTTTATGGTGTCGGTGGCGTAGTGTTTCCATTTATTGTCATCAAGTTGATTGATGTGTTGATATCCAGTTTTTTCTAAAATAAGAGGTAAATACCATGAATATGCAACAACAACTTGCAGCCATATCCAATGAAAAACAGCCTGTTTTACGTCAAAGCATCGGGTTGGTGACAGTTGGATTTATACTGTGTGGTGTTTTATATTGTGCAGTGAATGTGTCGATTGCTCAAATCATTTTTCCAGAGCAAGCCAATGGTAGCTTGATTGAACATCAAGGCAAAATGGTGGGTTCAGCTTTGGTCGCTCAATTATTTACTGGTTCACAATATTTCCATCCTAGACCCAGTGCGGTGGATTACAATCCACAAAGTGTTGGGGGGAGTAACTTGGCAGTGAGCAATCCAGATTTACAGCAACAAATTGCTGAACGTCGGGCAAAGTTCGCTCATGAAAATACTATCAATCCGCAGGATGTACCTAATGAAATGCTGACTGCTTCTGGCAGTGGAATTGACCCCGATATTTCCCCACAAAGTGCATTATTACAGCTAAAACGAGTGGCACAACAGCGTCAGCTTACTGAACAACAGGTTGAAAGTGTAGTTAAACAGCGCATTCAACCTAAACAATTTGGCTTGTTTGGACAAGAGCGAGTCAATGTACTGCAATTGAATTTGGCTTTAGACCAATTACAACGTCCGCTTTAATGCTGAACATGAGAGAACCCGATTGATGACCATTGACCGTAATAGCAAAGCTGATGCGTGGCTGGCTCATAGTCAGCGAGAACAGTCAGGGCGTTTAACCCTGTTTTTGGGAGCAGCACCTGGTGTAGGTAAAACCTACGCCATGTTAAGCCGAGCGCATGAACTGGTCAGGCAAGGTCATCATGTCGTAGTTGGCATTGTAGAAACGCATGGGCGTATCGAAACAGAGCAACTGGTTGAAGGTTTACAGGTACTGCCCCGTAAACGTATCCAGTACCAGAATCGTAGTCTTGAGGAAATGGATTTAGACCAGATTCTTGCCATTAAACCTAAAATTGTACTGGTTGATGAACTTGCTCATCGTAATGTGCCAAATAGTCGGCATGAATATCGCTGGCAGGATGTAAACGAAATTTTGGATGCAGGAATTGATGTCTATAGCACCCTGAACATTCAACATCTGGAAAGCCTGAATGATGTGGTGTATCAGATTACAGGGGTTCGGGTCAGTGAAACCGTCCCTGACCTGATTTTTAAACGCCTGAAAGATGTACGTCTGGTTGATTTACCTGTACCTGAATTACTGGAACGGATGAAACAGGGCAAAATTTATATGCCTGAACAAACCGTTCATGCACTGGATGGATTTTTTAAACCTGTTAATTTAATTGCCTTGCGTGACCTTGCCATTCAAACCGTTGCAGGACAAATCGATTTAAATTATCGGGAAAAGTTTACCGCACAGGGACAGGTCATTCCTGTACAAAACCATTTAATGTTGGTGATTGATGGTTCAGAATTTTCAGAGGATTTGGTACGTCGAGCCAATCGTATTGCAGAACGACGTAATGCTCTCTGGAGTGTGATTTCGGTTCAAAAAAGTCGGCAAAAACAGCAACGCATTTTAACGGTCAATAAAGCCTTTCAACTTGCCCGTAAACTGGGTGCAGAAACCTATCTATTTTACAATGACCATGTGGCAGAAAGCATTATTCAAGCAGCTTATGATTATGGCGCATCCAATATACTGATTTGCTATCAGCCAAAAAAAACAAGGTGGAAAAATTTATTCAATCAATCCATTACTGATAAATTATTGGCAGAGCCTCATCCCTTTGAAATTACACTGGTACAACCCTCCAGTCTGGAAAATAAGGATATTGCCTCGCCATCCAGTCAAAATAAACTTGGGTTTAATCCCCAGTTACGGCAATGGTTGGAAAGCAGCATCATTGTCTGTTTAGGATTGATGATTGCCACCGTAAGCGACCAGTTTATTGGCTATAATGATTTGGCATTGATTTTTATTATTACCGTGATGTTGGTTGCGATTAGAACACAAATGCTGATGACGTTTATCAGTGTACTGGTGTGTTTTGCCCTGTATAACTACTTTTTTATTAGCCCACGTTTTAGTTTTGAAATTAATGCCAAAAATGGCGTGATTACCATTGTGATATTTTTGGTATCTGCATTATTGGTTGGGCGTTTGGCAAGCCTGCTAAAAGCTCAGGTGGTCAGTCTAAAATCTGCAAACTCCGTATCCATTCAACTGCTAGAACTGGAACGTAAATTATCGCCCTGTGTTGATTTATCCCAAGTGGTACATGTGGCAAAACAACATTTGGAAACGGTACTTAATGCACAAGTCTGGTTGAAGATAGGGGAAAAATATACAACATTAAATGTTGCATTGAATGAAAAAGAGCAGATTGCGGCAGACTGGACACAGAAAAATTTACAGCCTTGTGGACGTTTTACCAATACCTTAACTCAGTCAGACTGGTGGTTTAATCCGTTAATTTTAGAAAAGCAGCATGGCGTGATTGGCATCAAATTTCCAGCCAGCCAAAACATGATTTCATTTGAACAACAACGTTTAATTGAATTGATGATTGAAGATATTGCCCAGACGGCTTCCCGTATCCAATTGGCAACGGAACTGGAAGATGCCAGAGTTGTTGGAGAAACTGAAAAATTACGCTCTGCCTTATTGTCATCAGTTTCACATGATTTACGTTCGCCTTTAGCTGCCATTATTGGTTCGGCAGATAGCTTAAAATACTATGCTGAACATATGTCTAAACATGACCAGAATGAATTACTGGACACCATTCACATCGAAGGTGAACGCCTTGACCGTTATATCCAGAACTTACTGGATATGACCCGATTAGGACATCAGGGACTCACTTTGGCACGAGACTGGATTGATGTAGATACCTTGATTCAATCGGCAACAGAGCGTTTGATTCGCTATCAACCCCATATCAAAATTCAAAAAAATATTGCTCCGAACTTGCCACAACTTTATGTTCATCCTGCATTGGTTGAACAGGCAATTTTTAATGTGCTAGAAAATGCCGCTAAATTTTCACCTGACAATACGCCTGTGCAGATCACGGCTGTTCAGGATGGAAACTATATCCAGATTGATATTATTGATGAGGGCATCGGGATTCCAGAACAGGAACGAGAGCAGATTTTTAATATGTTCTATACCATGCAGCGTGGTGATCGGGGTAAAACAGGCACAGGTTTGGGGCTATCAATTGTGAAAGCAATTATTGGGGCACATATGGGGGAGATACAGGCATTAGCTGCATTTCAAAATTATGGGACTTTAATTAGAATACGTTTACCACTGAATTTATCGGAATAGTTCATGTTGCATCATGCTGTACACGGTTCGATTCTGATTATTGATGATGAACCCCAGATTCGTAAATTTCTGGATATTGCCTTACGTACACAGGGATATCAGATTCTGGTTGCTGAAAATGGTCTCAAAGGCTTGGAAGTTCTGGCAACACAAGGGGCAGATTTGGTGATTCTGGATTTAGGTTTACCTGATATGGATGGCAAAGAGGTGTTGCTTGAATTGCGACAATGGTCGGATGCACCTGTCATTGTATTATCTGCCCGACCTGATGAGCAGCAGAAAGTGATGCTACTTGATGCAGGGGCAAATGATTATGTCACCAAACCTTTTAGTATTCAGGAGTTGGCTGCACGGATTCGGGTATTATTTCGGGATAAGCCTGTTAAGGTTGAACAGCATATTATTTTTGATGATGGTTATTTATACATTGATGTGGCTGAACATGTCGTCAAATTAAATGGTATAGAGCTATCTTTAAGCAAAAAAGAATTTCAGCTTCTGGCTTTATTGATACGTTATCAAGGGAAAATCATCACACAAAAACAGCTTATTGTAGAGCTGTGGGGCAATACCCACGTTGAAGATACCCATTACTTGCGGATTTTAGTCAAAAAATTAAGAGATAAAATTGGTGATGTTGCAACTGAACCTAAGTATATTCAAACCATTACGGGGGTTGGACTAAGATTTAATTGTTCTATTCATTTTAATCATTAAAAGATTACATCATTTTTTTAATGTAATCTTATCTGAAGATATAGTTTAAAAACTATTCGATAAAGCTCAAATAAAAATATTTTTCCCTCTATTCTCAACCAACTCCCTTTATTTCATCGCCTTGATTAAAATTTGTAATATAATAAATGTCTATATTTTATTCTTTCTGTATTGAAGATATTAATTTCACAGTTTATTCACATCAGTATCTATTAACTTAAAATATTATAAAAGTTAAAGGTGGTATGTATGCAACTTATTAAACGAACAATGATTTTTTCAGGTTTGATTGCTTCTTTAGGTTTTTTATGCTCTTTTGCAACGCATGCAGAAATCCAAACTCCTAAAGTAGTGGATAAGATTGAGGTCGATAAGTATGTCGGCAAGTGGTATGAAATAGCACACTTTCCGATGTATTTTCAGCGAAAATGTGTGAGTGATACTACAGCCAATTATTCGATCAACTCTGATAAAACTATTGCTGTAATTAATAGTTGTCGTACAAAAAAAGGAGAAACCATTAGTTCTGAAGGTGTCGGTTATCCCCAAAATGAAGGCAGTAGTAAGTTAAAGGTTAGCTTCTTACCTTCTGGATTACGATGGATTCCGTTCACCAAAGGAGATTATTGGATTCTAAGAATTGATTCTAACTACCGTGTTGCATTGGTAGGGGGGCCATCTCATAAGTACCTATGGATCTTATCAAGAGATTCGAATCTGGATGCAGCAACGTACCAATCGTATGTGCAAACTGCCCGCGATTATGGATATGATGTTTCTAAGCTGGTTCGCACTCCACAGAAACAATAAGTGGTAAATAGTTGAACTGGCCTAGTTTTTAATTCAACTTAATTTTTAATTATTTATTAGACTTTTGAAATCTATTGATTGCCTAGGCTGTAAAGACTTTCGTAAGCTCGGAATGATCTTCTGGAATTAATTGAGAGTTTTTAGGAGAGTTATGCACTTTTGATAAATTTGCGTTTAACAACTTATCAATCATAATTTATTTAAGGTTTTAGTTGAATTACTATCGAGACATATAATTCTTTTATAGGATTGTATGTCTATCTCACAAATATTAATCATTCTAGCGATTACCAAAAACTATTCAGGTGAAACCTTTAATGTAGTTGAACATCTTAAGAATAGTGTGCATTAATCAAATATAAATTTATGTTTTTTAATGATTTCGTATTAAAATTGGGGTGGTCAGTAAAGCTTCACATAAAATTCATATCGAATTTTCTAAAATGATAATTATAAAAATGAGGTAGTCAGGAAGAATCAATGTTTAAATTTTTTCTGGGATGGATAGATAGTTGGTCAAATAGAAATTCGCTTGGATCAAATCCAGTTGATGACCCTAAAAGCATTAAAGATACTCAAGTCCAATGGTTGAGAATTGTTCCATTTATTTTACTGCACATTGCTTGTTTAGCTGTGTTCTGGGTAGGCATTTCATGGTTTGCAATTATTTTTATGATCATATTTTATGTGATCAGAATGTTTGCAATTACCGCCTTTTTCCATCGTTATTTATCTCATAAAACATTTCAAACTTCACGGCCAGTACAATTTATTTTTCTGCTTATAGGAACAATGAGTGCACAACGTGGCCCGCTCTGGTGGGCTGCACATCATCGGTATCACCATCATTTTACTGATACAGAACAAGACCCTCATTCATCTACCCATGGTTTTTGGTACAGCCATATTGGGTGGTTTTTGAATGAACAGAACTTCTCGACGCGCAAACATATCATCAAAGATTGGTTAAAGTTTCCTGAGATTATCTGGTTAGATCGATTTAGTTTACTCATTGTTTTAGTGACCGCTTTTGCTGTCTATGTGTTGGGCGAGTGGCTCGCTGCTACTCATCCGAATTTAGGTACTTCGGGGCTGCAACTATTAGTGTGGGGCTTTGTTGTTTCAACCGTGCTATTGATTCATGCAACTTTATGTATTAACTCACTGGCTCATTTATACGGAAGCAGAGATTTCGATACTACGGATAATAGTCGTAATAATCTTCTTCTTTCAATTATAACGTTAGGTGAGGGATGGCATAACAATCATCATTATTATGCAGGTAGTACGCGTCAAGGGTTTTTCTGGTGGCAAATTGATGTCACCTATTATGTTTTAAAATCAATGTCTTGGATGGGTTTAATCTGGGGGATAAAACCTGTGCCACAGCGTATTTATGCTGCTTATAACAGTCAAAAACAAAATCTTAAAATGAACCGAATCAAAACTCAAACGAAGGAGTCTTCATGAAAATTGCAATTGTTGGCTCTGGTATCTCTGGAATGTATGCTGCTTGGAAACTTTCAAAAAAGCATCATGTCACCATTTTTGAAAAAGAGAACTATTTTGGTGGGCATACCGATACCCATGAGTTTAGTATTGATCAAAAGAATGTAACCATAGACAGTGGTTTTATTGTCTTCAATGCGTATAACTATCCACTTTTTAGTGCAATGCTTGCTGAGCTTGGAGTCAAAGCACAGAACAGCGACATGAGTTTTTCCGTCAATAATCTGGTGACAGGGTTACAATACAATCCTTCAAAAAAATGGTCATTATTGGTTAGACCACAAAACTTTTTAAATAAAAACTTTCGGGGGATGCTGTCGGATTTACTTCGCTTTTATAAAGAAAATAAAGATGTTTCTGTTGAGGAAAGTCATCCTGAATTAACCATTGACGAGTATTTAAATCATCATGGATATTCTCAGGCGTTTAGAGATGAACACCTATATCCAATGTGCGGGGCGCTTTGGTCAAGCCCTATCGATCAAGTAGGCAATATTCCCTACAAGTTCGTGGTAAGTTTTTTTCAGCATCACCGTATGCTGCAATTAAAAGATCGACCGCAGTGGCAAACTGTTAAAGGTGGCTCAATATCCTACATCTATGCAATTCAACATCATTGCCCAACGATTATCTGGAAAAAAAATCAAGTAAAGCAAGTGATCAGAAGCAAAGATCATATTTCCATTGTGACAGCACATGGGCAAGAGCAATTTGATTGGGTCATTTTTGCAAGTCATGCTGACGACACTTTAAAATTATTAGATGAGCCTTCAAACATAGAGCGTGAAGTCTTAGGCAGTTTTGATTACCAAGATAATCGTATGGTAGTACACCATGATACATCTATTATGCCGAAATCTAGATCACAGTGGGCAAGCTGGCATGTTCATGTGACTCCGCAAGCTCAAAATGAACAATCTACCTTGACCGACAATGTTCACTTTGGTTTTACCTACTGGATGAATAGTTTGCAAAATTTGAACTGTAAAACACAGGTTTTTTCTACACTTAATCCCAATACACCGATTGCCAAAGATAAGATTTATATTGAAAGGCATTATCGGCATCCCGTATTTAATAAAACTGCACTTGAGGCCCAATCCCGTTGGCATGAATTAGATGGCAAAAACCGTAGTTCATTTTGTGGTGCGTATTGGGGTTGGGGATTTCATGAAGATGGGGCAAGAAGTGCTGAACGTGTTGTAGAACATTTAATGACTATAGCTGATGAATAGAGGGCTGAGTATGTTAGAAACTCCACTTGCTATCGCGAAAGCTAAAATCAGACATCGCCGATTTACCCCTAAGGCACATGAATTTAAAGCAACATTAAGCTATTTATATTTTGATCCTGATCAGATAACAACCAAACTCAGTGATTCATGGTTATGTTCAACAGCACACTGGAATCTTCTAAAGATAGATGAAAATGATTTTTTGCAAGGTTATACAGGGAATTTAAGGCAAAGGATAAAAAACATCTTATTGCAGCAAGTAGATGCGGTCTTGCCCATACAATCAGAAATTCGTGTATTGGCTTTACCACGAATGCTTGGTTTCAGTTTTAATTCGGTTGTGTTTTATTTTATTTTTAATAGTCAAAAACAGCTTCTTTTTATCTTAACTGAGATCACCAATACGCCTTGGAAAGAACGCAAAGTATATGTGCATGATTGTCGTGATAAGTTAAAACACCATTCTGAGTATCATGGTGCAGAATTCGAATTTCAAAAAAGTTTTCATGTTTCTCCATTTATGCCGATGAATATTCAGTATAAATGGCGTTTTAACTTTTCTGATGCTCAAAACGTGATTCATATGCAGCTTTATCAAACACAAAAATTAATTTTTGATGCAACGATGCTTTTCGAATTAGAAAATATCACAGTTCCTTCACAGCTCAATCGTTATGCTGTTCATTATGTTTTTGAACCTTTCAAAATGCTCGCTTCAATTTATTTACAAGCATTTTATTTATGGCGAAAGAAAGTTCCATTTTATCGGCACCCTAAAAAAGATAAGGATTTAAAACAAGATGATCAAAACGCTTATTTTCGGTGAAAACGATTCACTGCCATTAGTTTTACGCAGCTTACTCAAACTTCGTCATGGTCAAATTCATTTCCGTGGTGAATGGAATGGCACGGTAGGTGAAGTTTCTGATTTAGAAGCAACGGTGGATGTGCATAATAAAGCCCTCATTGATCTAATTTTTAAAAATGGCGTGCTTGGGGCGGCTGAGGGTTATATTCAGGGATATTGGAGCAGTGAAAACTTAGTTGAACTGATCCAAATTTTAGCGAGAAACCGTCATGTTCTCGATAAAATTAATCAAAATATGCTTTCGCAAGCAAGCCAACTGATTTTAAAAGCGTGGTACAAAACACGTGAAAATTCATTATCAGGCAGCCGTAAAAATATTGCAGAGCACTATGATCTCAGCAATGATTTTTTTAAGCTCTTTCTAGACTCTTCCATGATGTACTCCAGTGCAATCTATAAGCAAACGCACATGACATTAGAGCAAGCATCTGATTATAAAAAAGAATTGATCTGCCAAAAATTGCAATTGAAACCGATGGATCATCTCGTTGAAATCGGAAGCGGTTGGGGCGGTTTTGCGATCTATGCAGCCCAGCATTACGGCTGTAAAGTGACCACAATTACGATTTCACAGGCTCAGTACGATGAAGCAAATAAACGTATTGCAGCAGCAGGTTTAAGTCATCGTGTGAATGTTGAACTCAAGGATTATCGTTTATTGGAAGGCAAGTTCGACAAATTGGTTTCCATCGAAATGATCGAAGCTGTGGGTGAGCAATATTTATCAACTTACTTTAATAAATGTAGATCCCTGCTTAAGCCATATGGTTTGGGATTGATCCAAGCCATTACCATTGAAGATGCACGTTATAAAAAAGCATTAAGTACAGTGGATTATATTAAACGCTATATTTTCCCAGGTAGTTTTATTCCATGTATTAGTGTGCTGACCCAAGCTGCATCTGAACAGAAACTGCGTTTAAAACATCTTGAAGATATTGGCCTTAGTTATGCTGAAACGATTCATCAATGGCGTGAACGTTTTTTAAATGCCAAACCACAGGTATTGGCACTGGGGTTTGATGAAAACTTCATTCGAATGTGGGATTTCTACCTTTGTTACTGCGAAGGTGGCTTTAAAGAAGGTGTAATTAGCAATGTACAACTCTTATTCGAAGCAAGCCCTTATTAATAATCAACTTATGTGATGCATCAAGGAGGCAAGTATGTTGTGGCAATTGTTTGTACTTGATACTGTCGTGATGACAATTTGTTGGCTATGGGCGACATACAACCTTCGTGCAGGCATTGTTGATGTGGCATGGAGTTTTTGCATTTTCCTGAATATTGTCATTACTGCTTGGTGTATAGATGTCGCACCAGAGAATGTCAGATGGTTTATAGGAATTTTGAGTTCTGTCTGGTTTTTACGATTGAGTGTGCATTTATTTCGCCGTTATTTGGCCGAGCAGGAAGAAGATCGTCGATATGCAAATATGCGGTTAGCGATGGGAAAATATCAACACCTTGGCTTTTTTGCCTTTTTTATGTTTCAAGCGGGTTTAGCAATTTTATTTAGTATTCCAATGTGGAGTTTACTGAATGTGCCAATTACAGTTTGGAATAACCAAAGCAATGATTTTATTATTATTGCAGGCGTGATTATGGTGATTGCATTTATGGGTGAAGTAATTGCAGATCAGCAATTATACCGTTTCAAGCAAAATCCACAGAATCATGGAAAGACGATGGATCAGGGGCTATGGAAATATTCGCGTCATCCAAACTACTTTTTTGAATGGATACATTGGTTTGCTTATCCAGTAATTGGGTTGGCGGCAGGGTTATATAGCCTCTGGATTTATCCTGTTTTGATGTGGTTCTTTTTGTATTACATCACGGGGATTCCATTTAGTGAACAGCAGGCATTAAAAAATCGAGGTCAAAATTATCTCGATTATCAAAAACGAACTTCTATGTTTATTCCATGGAAACCCAAAAATAGGTGAGCGTATGGACTTTATTATTCAGCAATCATTGAAACTCGTTGAGAGTGGCCTAGTGCCTGATCAAGCGATTCGTGCAGCAATTCGTACATTAAGCAAAAAGCGTTTGATTCAAGAGGGTCGCTATGATCCAGAACAGGGTGCTCAACGCTATATGGATGTGTTGAATATGTTGAAGCAGAGTGAAATTGCGATTGAAACAGACAAAGCCAATGAACAACATTATGAGTTGCCAACTGCTTTCTTTCAGGCAGTTTTAGGCAAAAGATTAAAATATAGTGCCTGTTTTTTTGCAGATGATACAACCCAATTAGATGAAGCAGAAGAGTTCGCACTGCAAGTTTACAGTGAACGAGCGCAATTGCATGATGGTCAAAATATCTTGGAACTCGGCTGTGGTTGGGGTTCATTTACCTTATGGATGGCGGAGCATTATCCGAACGCTAAAATTACTGCAGTATCCAATTCCGTAACGCAACGTCAACATATTTTAGCTGAAGCGGAAAAACGTGGTCTACAAAATATTAAAATCATCACCTGTGATGTCAACATACTCGAATTAAAAGAAAATTCGTTTGATCGTATTGTGTCTGTAGAAATGTTTGAGCACGTTAGAAATTATCAAAAATTATTTCAGAAAATTCAATTATGGCTCAAACCCAAAGGATTGTTATGGTGTCATATTTTTTGCCATCGCTTCTTACATTATCCATTCGAAATAAAAAGTGAATATGATTGGATGTCACGCTACTTCTTTACAGGGGGATTAATGCCAGCAACGTCTACGTTTTTGCATTTCCAAAAAGATTTAGAGTTATCACAGCATTGGCAATGGTCAGGTACGCACTACGAAAAAACAGCAAATGCCTGGCTCGAAAACATGGATCGTAACGCTGGACAATTAAAACCACTATTCGAGCAGGTATATGCACAGAATGCTGATGCTTGGTGGCAACGTTGGCGTATCTTTTTTATGGCTTGCGCGGAATTGTTTGGATTTGAACAAGGACAAGAATGGGTCATAGGTCACTTTCTGTTCAAAAAGAAAACCGTATAATTAAAATGAGAATCTATTAGTAGATATGTTTATGTTTAAATCCAATAAAAGCGGTGAAAATATTCATCCACTGAGTGAGATGTTTAATCGTCATTATTGGTTGCAAATCGGGTTAATCGCGCTGTCGATTATTATCGGTATTGCATGCAGTGCTTGGGTCATTAAAGGCTCACTGCTCAAAACAGCGCTTGAGCAAGAAATGGAACATTATTGGATGCGAGTTGATCGTAATCCCAATGCTGATTTACCTGATACAAAAAATTTATATGGCTATCGCTGGCTAAGTAAAGATCCACCTTTAGTGTTTAAAAATCAAACTTTAAAGCAGGGCGTTCATCGGGTCTTCGTCGATGGCAAAGATCGAATGACTGTTTATGGTGAAAGAAATGGACAACATGTCCTTCTTGTTTTTGGTGAAAGTAATGTCAACAAAATTGTGTGGATGTTTGGTTTAGCACCGTTAATGTTCAGCCTGATTGTACTGTATAGCATCTTGTGGTTTTCAAATCGGAGAGCTAAACGTTATTTTTCACCAATTACACGGCTAGCAAACGCTTTAGATCATATTGATTGGGCACATCAAAATAAAGAAGCTTCTCCCTTTCAAGGGATCAATACTAACGGCAATCTGGAAGCTGAATATTTAAAGCAGGCATTAGAAAAGTATCATCAAGTTTTAAACGATTTCATCAACCGAGAACGTGAGTTTACAGGGGATGTTAGTCATGAATTACGCACACCACTCACAATTTTAAAAGGTAGTGTACAGCTTTGTCAGGTTAAATATGGGGAAGATAAAGCACTGCATCGTATTTCCAATACCATTGAGGATATGCAATTGCTTGTCGAAACACTATTGGCGATCGCACGCAATACTACCAATACCTTAACTGCTGAACAAACACGATTATCCAATATAATTAGTGATTTGCTAAAGGATCTTGAGCCTGTTAGCCAAAGCAAAGGCGTTCAAATTTTTGTTCACTATGACCCTCAAGAGTTATCTCGACTGATTTATCCCTCAATGACTAAAATGGTGCTGAGTAATATTCTTCGCAATGCATTGAATTATTCTCAAGGGTCTAATATCCATATTATTCAACGTCAAAATAGTATTGTGATTGCCGATAACGGGATTGGGATTGAAATGCCCAATGATCTTAAAGTTCAGGAGTTAAGTTCACAATTTCAACTGACGGCCAAAGGTCATGGGATTGGTTTACAACTGGTTAGAAAGTTATGCACTCAGTTGGGATGGAGAGTTGAGTTATTTGACCGCCAATATTATTTAAGCACTCATCCTCATCTCCAATTAGAAAATACAACTGGTTTAATTGTTGTGGTGTATATGAATTAATGAGTACTCAAATCAAACGCAACTTTTAAACCAACGCCTGAAATGGTATGGATCAACTTCTCTTGAAAGGGCTTATCAATCATCTTTCTTAAGTTGTAGATATGACTGCGTAAAGCATCACTTTCTGGTTCTTCATCTCCCCAAAGCTCGATCACAATTTCTTGTTTAGTAATGACTTTGGGAGAATTTCTCATCAAAATTTTAAGTAATTTGAATTGAATGCGGGGCAGCTCTATCGACTGACCTGCACGCGTTACGGTTTGAGTCGAACTATCTAAAATCAAGTCATGAATTTGGATTTTACTTGTTGATACTTCGCCAAGAGAGCGCTTAATAAGTGCCCGAATACGCATCACCAATTCATTAAAATCAAAAGGTTTGATTAAATAATCATCAGTTCCTGCGGTGAAACCCTTTAGTTTATCATCCAATGTGTCTCTGGCCGTTAACATCAGAATTGGAATATCTTTGCCTTGATCAGTTCTCAGCCATTCACATAAATCATAGCCTGAACCATCGGGTAAATTAATGTCGAGTAAAAGTAAATGATAAGGGTTCGTTTTTAAAAAATTGCGTGCAGCATCTAAATTACGGGCATGATCAATGACAAAGCCATGTTGTTCTAGAAACTCACAGACTGTTGCAGCAAGCTCGAAGTGATCTTCTACCATAAGAATAAATTGATTGTTCATAATAATTCGATCAAGTTATAGATTTAGTAATTGTTGCTTTAATTTAGCATTAAATGGTGAGTTCCCAAACCATATTTTAAAGTATTGATTCGCTTGAGAATCAGTAATTGCACCTAAGCGCTTTTGGTTCAGAGATAAGCTTAACTGTTTGCTCGTTTGGTCATAATTTAAAGTATAGAGATCGCCCCTTTTTACGGGGTGATATAATGCAGTAATTCTGTTTAAAACTGATTCGTCTGAAAAATTAGTCACATTTTTCTTAAGGTAGTAAGTCGCCGCTTTTTTAAATGCCCATTCTGGAATATTTTGGTTATAAGAAAAATCTAATCTAATATTTTGATTTTCCCAGTTTTGACTGCAATTATTGGCGTAATAGCTAACTGATCCTACATTTTTTGATGTGACGATGAGGGGAGCTGTATTACATAGTTGTGTATTTGCATGTACTAAGCTTAAAGGCGTGATAAGACATGTGACACTGAGTCCAATTTTTCTTAAATAATTAAGCATTTCGCACCTCTACTTTTATATTTAATTCAACAATCTATAGCTGTTCATGAAGCTTATTTACTAGGCTGAATTTAAACTATTTTTTAAATGGTAAAAGCAAGGCATAAGCATTTCCTATATAGGGTAGAGAACGATATAAACCATTAGCAGGGTCCCAATAATCTTGCTGAAAAATGATCAAACCCTTGTCATTAATTTTGATTTGGCTAACTCCATATGAGGACATAGTTTTCATACGGCCAAACATTTTGAAGTCATACACCATATGCCAATGAATATAGGCCGAATCATCTGTGTGCGTTGCACTCATTAATTTTACAGTAACATTGCTGACACGTCTGTTCATTCCTTCAAAATGTTTAACTAGCTCATTTTTAGTAGAAAATTGAGAAAGAGTATCATTGATGTATAAATCATCTGCATAGAGTTGACTTGTGTTTTTAACAAAATCAACAGTTCCCATTGTATTAAATGCAGCTACAAAGCGCTGCCCGACAAGCTGAGCTTGTTGATCATTCAATATAATTCCTGAGATGTGCTTATTTGCTTTATCAAAGTCAGTGCTATAACTTGGTATACTTTTACAACTAACCAATGAAAGTAATGCCAGTGTTGAAACTGTTACACTTCTTAGAAATGTCATTTTGCTAAACTCACATCATTTTAAAGTTAGATTAAAAGAGCAAGCGTGAATAGGATGTGAAATGCAATATAGATGGTTTTAGCTAAAGCAACTTCTTCCAAATGAATCTATGATAAGAACAGAATTGGTTTACCTTCGAATTGACCCATCTTCAGAGCAGTCTGAAAGGTAAAGGGTCTAGATTGGGTAAATTTAAGTTTTATAGAAATAAAATATATATAAAACATGGTTTTATTGATTTAGTTCAACTGACGCCATCTCCACCAAATTTTTTGTTATAATCTGTTACAAATAATCGGCGACACCATATAAGCACCAATTGATATTAAGTATATGATTTTTATTTGGAAATAATACGTTGACATCGTAGAGGTCTCCAGTTCGAGTCTGGATATACCTACCAAAATATTAAATTTGTATGTCGATGTATTACGATATATGAGTTAAAAAGCTCTAAATATTATGTATTTAGAGATTTTTTATTGCTTTGTATAACGTTATATGAATACGTATAGCGCTTCTGAATTTGTATCATCTAATGTATCATGTGAATAAATCTAACTCATGATACATATTTTAATGAAAAGAGCAGCAATCAAGAAAAGACCATTATCAGATACAGTCCTGACAAATCTCGAACCAGAAGAAAAAGATTATAGAGAACGTGATACAGGACCACTTTATTTCCTAGTACAAAAAACTGGCAAAAAATCTTGGCAATTGCGATATAAAAATGAAAAAGGGACGTGGTCTTGGAAAGGGTTAGGTGCATATCCAAGTGTGAGTGGAGCGACAGCAAGGCGTAAAGCGAATGAACTATCTATCAAAATAGCAAATGGTGAGATTCTAGAAACACGTAAACAAGTCAAGAATAAGCAACAAGAAATTGCTCAAAGGAAGTTTAATGTTTTAATGAATGAGTGGCTAGACACTAAAAAAACATCTTGGGGGGAGGAAACATTTGATAAAGCGAAAAAGTCGATTAATCGACATATCATTCCCAAATTTGGTGAACGAGATTTTACTGAAATTACACCTAAAGAGTGGTTTGACTTTTTTCAAGGCCTACAGCGTGGCTTGAATATCCATACTCAAGTTGAGAAGTTAACTTCTTATTGTCGTAATGCTTATGACTGGGCGAAGTTCCAAGCAAAAATAAATTTTAATCCCATCGAGGGCATGACCAAGCATTTGGATAAAAAAATTGGCGGTAATATGAAGTTCGTTGAAATAGATGAATTTCCAAGATTAATCACAGATATTCGTACTCATCATCAACGTAAATTAGCGATTGGTTTAGAGTTAATGGCTTTATTATTTCCACGCCCTGTAGAGTTACGTTTTGCAACTTGGAATCAATTTGATTTTGATAAAGCAATTTGGGTTAAACCTGCTGAAATTATGAAAAAGGGAATCGTCCATGGTGTACCTTTGCCTAAACAGGCAATTGCATTGTTAGAGGAATTAAAAGACTATAGAACTGAATCAGATTTGTTGTTTGCTGGGAGAAATAGCCTAAGTGAACCTATCTCTGATAATACATTTAATATGGCTTTGAACCGTATGGGGTACAAAGGTCGTCAAAATCCGCATGGTTTTAGGCATATTGCAAGTACGGCATTAAACAATAAGTTTAGTGATAAAGAGCAAGTTGTTGAAGCATGTTTAGCCCATATGAAAAAAGGTGTAAAAGGAGCTTATGATAAAGGATCGCATTTTGAAGAGCGTGTGGGGATGATGCAATGGTGGGCTAATTATATAGATGACCTAACTGAAAATTTTTAAGTTAAGAGGTTTCTTAAATTTTTAGCATTATCAAATTGTTAAAAATATTTTTTGATTATCATTACGATTAGTACCTAAGTATATGTAAATTTGGTCTCGATCATGAAGATGTCTTCAGCGTAGTAGAGGAAGCTTATAATATGTTAGGAATGAATTCAATTTTCTATAGCGTTAAGTTAATCTGTATAAATCAAAGAATCATATAAATATATATTAGCCAGTTGGTGGATTTTTTAATCTTCTTTACTTTCTTTAAAAGCAATTAAAAAGCACAATAGCTCCTTTTAGAGCTCTATTGTGCTTATCATTTAGTAAGTTTAAAAACTGAAAGATTTAACGAGTGAAGTAAGAATTATGCAAGTAAATTTACAGGGGGTTCATAAACTTTGTTAATAAGTAGAAGAATAAAATTATTAATAACTCTTTTAATTGTTGAATCGATTTGATAAAAATTTGACAAATGATTTCTATGCCATTATTATGCGCCACCTCGGAGTGATAGTGAGTTTAATTAAAATATTATAAATATTGATTCTATGTGAAAAAATTATTAAATCTAAATTTTAAAATAAATTTAATTCTATATTAATAGTACAATTGTATCATTATGATATCTTATTTTATTAATTTAAAAAAAACTATCACTATTTTTAAATCTTAAAATAGTGAGTATATTGTGAAAAAAAATAAATTAGAAGTCGATTATCTTGAAATCGTAGTTGATGTAAATCATAAGCCAGAAGAAGTAGCATCATGTTATCAAATTTTTAGTGATGAAAAATATAATTTTGATGAATCAAAAGTTAAATATCGATCAAAAAAAATATTATCTGAATTTAATAGTATTATAGCATTGCAATCATTTTCATCATTAAATGATTATAATTCTAAATTAAAGATCACAGGCAACTTTTACAAATGGTTGAATGGCCATAATGTGACAGGTTGTGAAAATTTAATAGAGTTAGTTTTGCAGACTATTGATAAATTGAAAAAATTAAATTTAGTAGATCCAACAAAAGAACAATTAGAAACTATTCGTCTCGGTAATTTTAGACTTTATAGAGTTGATATAAAAAGAGATATAGTTTTTGACAGTAAGCAAAATGCTATTCAATATTTGTCTACTCTTAGAAATTTATCGACTTATCCAAAAAAGAAAAAAACAATATTTGAGAATGGCGTCTATTTTGGCTTTACTTCTAAGCGCTGGTCCATTTGTAATTATCATAAAGGTCAAGAAATTAGAGATAATTTTAAAAGATCTAAGACAAGTTTAGAGTTGAAAGCGTTAGCCGATCTTATGCTTCGTCAAGAAATAAAAATTAAATCTAAACAATTAGCTACCTGGGACTTGCATTTTGGTCACCAATGGCTTGATTTAAATAATATTGATAATTTCTTTAACAAGATACTTGAGAAAATATATATACCAGAAATCATTCTTAAAGATTCAAAAATTAATATTTGCGATAAGAGTGACCGAAAATTCTATAATTGTGTTATCAACGGCGACCATAAAGAAGTTTATTCAAGAGCAACTATTAGTAGAAAAAGAAGAATTTTCTTAGATAAATATAATATTGATATCAATAATATATAAGTTTAGAGTTTGAAAAATGAGAAAATTAAGATTAACAAAAAAAGAAGTCTGTTATATGCTTTCAATTAAAGCTGATAAGTTAAGAAAACTAATAATAGAAGATGAGACTTTCCCACGCCCGATTAAAGATGGCCAGAATAGACAATCACCAGTTTATTTCGATTTAAATGCAATTGAAGCGTGGTGGCAAAGTAGACTAGAAAACTCATTAAATAATTACGTATAAAATAAAGAAGTAAGATTTTCTAGAATCTTGCTTCTTAATATAATTTTTTAATTTTATCACTATAAATCAATAATTTTACTTATCTTTATATTTATCTGATAAAGCAATTATCATGTCTCTAATAATTTTTTTATGAGATGCTGAAAGCTTGACATAAGCTTCAAATATTTCTTTATCTTTGTACCCTAATTCCTGCTGCCATATAAGATCTCGTTGCTCAATTGCTTTTTGAATATCTTTTTCAAAAACCAATTCTTCTAACGGTACTTCTAGCCATTTTGCTAATGCAAGCAATTTGTCCCCTGAGGGAATCGCTTCCCCGATGAGCCATTTACGGACGCCGTGCAAAGTCATAGGTTTACCAGAGTAATTCAAGTTGAACTCTCTTTCTAAGATAGACGCCTTTGCTTCGTAACCTTTTGATTGCATAGCTATAGTTAAGCGTTTTGCAAATAAGGTTTTTTCATCATCATTTTCCATCTCCTCAAAATAATCAGGTTAACTGATAGTTGCGTAACTATTGATTATAGTTACGTAAAAATGTAGACTTTAGTTACTTTTGCAAGATTTTACTTAAATTTATAATCGGGGGTCAAATGATTAAAAATAGTCCACTATTTATACAGAAGATAATAGTACTTACTTTATTTTCTTTACTTATATCAATATTTGATGTGATTTATTTAGAAAAATCCTTAAACCAAGAATCAGCTCTCATAATACTGATAGCTGATATTTTTATCGGTCTCATATTTTTTTCTTTAATTTATTTTTTATCTAAAAAAAGTAACGTAGCAAGAATTATTCTTATCATTCTAATTTTCTTAGGAATATTAGCATATCTATTTGTATTATTGTTTGAAAATTACTCTATATTTCAAGGTTTTCTATATTTATTTTCTATATTTTTGGATATTTATACTTTAATTCTTTTGTTTAGTAGTGATGTTAATAGCTTTATTAAGTCTGGCTATATGAAAAATGAAGCTGATGGAAGCTTTAAGGCATGGTTTTCTACGTTATCAAGCATACTCCTTATTATGATTATTGGAGCAAAATTGTTAAATCAGTATGAATTTAAAAAGCAACCACATATAGAAAATAAAATGCAATCAGAAGATATGTCTATTGAAAATCAGATAGAGAGTCTTTCAGCAAAAATTGATGATGTTAAGGCTCATGATTCAGAATGGGAAAATAGTCCAGACTTTCGAGATGAGGGAATAGGGGAAGAAAGTTATGATGATACTGTTAATACAATCAGTCAAATGGGTGAGGGGCAACCAATTGCTGTAAGGTTTAGTATTAATGATTTTAATACGTCATTATATGAAAAAGCCGCATACAACATTATTGTACAAGGCCTGACTAATGGAGAAATCACTGTATACGATGTAGTCTTAAATAGAGGAAACAAATGTGGTCTTGCTAAATATGCTAGAGAAACGCAAATTCCTGCAACATTAAAATTTGGAGAATATGTTGAATTATCAATAGGTACTTGTGATGCTCAAATGGTTCAAGAAATAGAAGTCAAAACAAATTTTGGCAGCTATATGTTTAAACCTCAAATTTAATTTTAACAAAGCTGTTTGGTTTTTAAATATTCAAGATAAGGATGAGTAAGAT